>JASHPQ010000103.1 GCA_030037995.1 Nitrososphaerales archaeon
CCGTTCAGAGATCCATAGGTATAGCAAAAAGTTGGATCGTCCATTTAGAGTTTCTTTGCTGTTTGGAGAGAACGAACCTTCTGAGACTAGAGACTGCGTCATTCTAGCCGACAAACTTGGTTTCGACTGTGCTTGGGTAGCGGATCATTTGATGCCCTGGGTTCACGCCGTCAATCAATCACCCTTCGTCTGGTCCGTTTTGGCGGCGTGCCTGCAGGACACCCGCCAAATTAGTGTGGGCCCCTGTGTGACTACGCCCATCGGAGGCCGGTATCATCCAATGGTGACTGCCCAAGCCGGGGGGACTTTGGGGAATATGTATCCCGGCAGATTCAAGCTTGCGGTGGGAAGCGGGGAAGCGCTAAACGAAGCGTACTTTCCGATGGGCTGGCCTCCGATCGGGGAGCGAATGGATAGGCTTGTAGAAGGGATAGCCCTAATCAGGAAACTATGGGAAAGTGATCATTTCTTCAATTTCCCGGGCAAGTATTTTCCCATGAAGGAAGTCTATCTTTACACAAAACCACGCCCGACCCCTCCGATTTACTTTTCGGCTCTCGGTCCCAAATCCGCTTACTCCGCAGGAAGGTTTGGTGATCATCTTTTCACGCTGATAGTCAACATTAGTGCTCAAGGAAATACCTTTGAAAAGATCCGGGACAAAATATTTCCGAATTTCGAGGCAGGGGCGAGAGCTGCAGGCAAAGATCCTACAAGAATGGAAAAGGTGGTGAGCTTGTCGCTAACTTTGGACGGAAAAGATCGATACTTGGCAGAAAATAGAAAATACGCTGGATTGTACACTAAAGGTACCATAGACGAACCTGATCCCAGAAAAATCGAAAGCCACGATTCTTCTCTTGTGACGGATGACGAGTTACTGAGGGATATCTACCTCTGCTCGAGCTGGGATGGTGCCGTCGATGTTCTAAAAAAGTTTCAGGAGCTGGGTGCTACAGAGGTCGCGCTAGGGACAGCTCCAAATCAAGATACGATCAGACAGTATGCAGAAAAAATACTGCCTTATTTTAGACCATAACTGAAGGAAGCAATCTCGTTGATCTTATTAGATTTCATAATTGCAGCATGAAAGGCGTCTCTGGACTTAGATTATCTTTCAATATAGTCCAATGCATCCATAGGTACTAAACTGCCCACTTCCAACCGAAATCACTCTACAAAGATCTCTTATGAGGATAAGACCGCAGAGATGAAGGTGCAGTCTGCTACTCATTCCTGTTTTGAACGGAAGTCTTGCTCGACGATAGATTGATTTAGTCCGGTGCTTCCCGCAAAATATGTCGAAGCAGATCTTGTAGAGTGAAAGCCACAGTGATGGGTAGCGGTGGACTAGGTGGGTACGTGGGTTATCTTCTCTCGTGTGCAGGGAATGACGTTCACTTCATCGCGCGTGGAGCTCACCTTGACACGTTGCACAAGAACGGCCTTCGGTTGATTACAAATGAGGGAAAGGAATATGGGATTGCAACACCTATGAATTTGGCAATTTATGCAGCATTGAGTCCCTATACGAACGGCTCAGGAACGCATTGACGCATAGACACCCCTCGAAGAAAATACCGGTAGATTTACGAATCCCTCAAATCATTTCGCTAGTTGCGAGCCGAATGGAACTATCCAATAATATCGATATCTTAGAAAGTGAACGACTAAAAGCCACGCCATTGCACCTTTGTTTCCAAGGGACTTCTCTTGGAAGCCCCGGGAGGGTCGATCGGGTAACCAAGATAAACAAGTCCCACGAGTGATTCTTTTTCTTGCAATCCCAAATAATCTCTGACCGGTTGCAGGTATGAATGTGGGCCAGATCTCACCATCGCACCAAGACCCAAAGAGTGTGCGGCAAGCAGCATGTTCTGAAGAGCGGCGCCCGCAGCTACGATTTCTTCTTGCGGAACAATCTTTTCTCCTCCGCTCTGGCTAGATATGACAGCAATTATGACTGGTGCGCGGAGTGTTTTTTCCCGCTCCAACTTTAGAACCTCCTCAACTCTCGGATCACCTGTTTTCATGGTAGTTTTCAGTGCTTCTGCCATGCTCTCTCCGAGCCGCAATCGTTCATTTTTCGCTATCACGACGAACCTCCAAGGCTCCGTGAGATGGTGATTAGGCGCCCATGTGGCAGCTTCCAGAATTTCTTCAATCAGATCTTGCTCGGGAATCTCTTCTCGATTTACATTTTTTACGCTTCGCCTGTTTTTGATTGCATCAATGACTGGATTCAGGTTCCGAACCGACATATCTCATTTCTAAAAAATATTGAACGCAAAAAAATATTATTGTCTTTCTCAAGACATCGTGGGACTTACTCGGAAGTTGGCAGCAATTCCGTGAATCACATAGACACTATACATCAATGCTTGTTCACGTTACTTGTTAATTCAGCCAAAAGGAGGATCTCTTTGCTCGTCTCATTTATGGAATAAAAAACTCGATGGTAGCCAAATCTTGCGTTTCGAATATCCTTGAATCCTCTGGTCAATTCTTTGTAAGAATATGGATCAGCTACTAATTCCTCAAGGACCCTTCTGGCACGATGTTTGTCGGCATTCGACAATTTTAAGCCCCGGGCAAAGTTGGCGGTAGAAACTATCACGTATGTTAATGCAATCTTTGATCAATATTGGAGAACAGTGACCTGACGTCTTTGTTTCTAGTGTATCTCCCTTCCCTCAAGTCCTTGAGACCCCTTTCTATACTTCTTACTAGTTTTTTATCGCTAATTATCTCCAAAGTCTCTTCAAGCTCGTCGACCCGATTTTCGAGCTTTCGTAGTCATTGATGAGCAGCTGTCAAAACACGTTTGATACCTGTGCAGGTGCAGAATTCATCGAACGGCACACCGTATGATTTTTTGCACTGATAGAATCTTAAAAATTCATTTTTCAAATTTCCAAAAACAAGATTCGATGGTTCACTAAAAACAGTACAGCGAACGGAGATTCCGAACTAGGGATACGATCCGTCATCACGGTCGCCTGAGCTTAGAGCTCGTATTTGGAGGTAACGAAAAGAAACTAATCGGGTTCGGGCTCCGCCCGATTCGCATTCAAATGGTTTTACTTAAATTCGTGCCCCCTTACCTTCATTAAATCTGTGTTGTTGCTAGGTTCATATCACGCCATCCTCGCGACTCCACCTTGTCTTCGATGACCGAATCATGCCCTAACTCCATGGATCGTGTTCTGATTCTCAATGATGACAATCGTATTTCCAGCTTAAATGGTTAAGAACAATCTTACAATTTTAAATGTCCGCGCAAGTCT
Source organism: Nitrososphaerales archaeon (assembly GCA_030037995.1). Lineage (GTDB taxonomy): Archaea > Thermoproteota > Nitrososphaeria > Nitrososphaerales > CADDZS01 > DATLTL01. Next base: position 3,288 of record JASHPQ010000103.1, read on the forward strand.
TCAAGACTCATAGGAAATCTACATTGGCCGTTCCTTTAGACGGATACATTTCAGCTGCATTGGGCAAAAGGCAGTTGACGCTTCTCATACGAGACGTCACATTGCTAAATGTCTTCACCGGAGAGATGTATGAGACTTCGATAGGTGTTTACAAAGACAGAATAGTCTACGTCGGTAAGACTTCAACGGCTCCCCCAGCAAGCGAGAAAATAAACGCGAAGGGTTTGATCGCAATACCAGGCCTGATAGACTCCCATCTGCACGTTGAGAGTAGCATGATGACGCCATCAAAGTTTGCAGAGGCAACACTGCCTCATGGATTGACGACGGCATTCGCTGATCCACATGAGATTGCAAATGTCATGGGGAAACCTGGCGTAAGAGCCATGATAGAGGATAGCAGAGGTCTCCCATTGAAGATCTATTACTATGTACCAACATGCGTTCCAGAGTCAAAAGCGGTCACATCGGGAGCAGAATTAGCGCCCAGCGACATCGAGGAAATGCTCGGCTGGGAAGGAGTATGGGGGCTGGGCGAAGTTATGGACTACCCAGGGGTCCTGAGTGGAGACAAAAGGATGATGAGCATATTGAGCTGGGGTGTGGAACACGATGTACTAATAGACGGCCATGCTCCACTTCTATCAGGCCGAGAGCTCAATGCGTATACTGCATCCGGGCCGGAGGCAGATCATGAGAATTTCACTGTAGAGTCCATGCTAGAAAAGCTGAGGCTTGGTATGTACGTGAAACTGAGGGGCCCGTATGTCCTTGATACGAAGAAGTTTGTTGACGCGCTAAGTCTCATTCCTGAACCCTACAACTTGATTCTTTGCACGGATGACGTTATGCCTGACAATCTTGCGAAGTTAGGCCATCTAGACTATGTCTGCAGATCATTCATCGAGGCCGGTATGGATCCTGTAGAGGTGATAAGAAGTGTCACCTTGAGACCGGCTCTGCATGTAAGGATGCATCGACTTGGCGCAATTTCGCCCGGTCGAGTAGCTGACATAGTACTGCTCAATGATCTCAAGAAATTTATTATTGACCTCGTTGTAGCAAGTGGAGTCCCGGTCGCCAAACAGGGAAAGATGCTGGTTGATTTAGAAAAGAGGAGTACGCTTGGGAGCTCGGCAAGGAAGACGATGAAGCTCAAGCCTCTCAGGTTGGCGGACTTCGATGTGCATCCTCCTGTCACGAATGGTTCTGTTTATGTCAACACCATAGACTTTGCTGACTTCGGCGATCATGAAGATAAAGGAGAAGCGTTCCTTAAGATGCTTCTCACAAAACTGAACAAAGTGAAGGTCGAAGTCAAGAATGGCGAGCTCTCTCCCGGTGATGTTGCGCGCGTATTCGTCTTTGAAAGACATGGGAAAAATGGAGGAAAAGGCTTTGGCTTTGTGAGAAACCTCATACACAGTGGGGGTGTCGCAACTACCGTGGCGCATGACTCTCATAACCTTCTGGTCGTCGGAACGGACGGTAGAGACATGCAAATGGCCGCGAATCTGGTAATAGAAAGCGGGGGTGGCATTGCCGCAGTTCAGGGACAAAAAACTCTTGCATGGATAAAATTGCCAGTTGCAGGTTTGATGTCAGATCAGTCTCTTGAACAAGTCGCAAAAGAAATGGAAGCGCTGCGGAGAGCCTTTAAGAAAATGCGTGTCCTAGATCATCCCTACATGCCACTACCGTGTCTTCTTGCGCTCTCTGTAATTCCTCACGCCAGAATAACCGACAAGGGGATATTTGACGTGGATAATCAGAGATTTATCGATCCCTTTATCATTTAAAACAAAGGACAGCTTCTGGCGAGCACTTTTGAAAAAAGAGTTCGCGAAATAGGATTCTTTGCGTTTCTTTATACAAGATGGAGAGTCCGCGATGTGAGCTCAATTATCATTGTTGAGAATCGCATTCAGACATAAATATTCTAATTCTTCCCTTATTGATGAGTCAATTTTGCTTAATATTGTTTGGCAAGGTTTGGTTGGCGCGTGACAACAAATGATATGATTCTGCTAACCGGTGCACTCAGGCTTCCAGCAATTAATTTTCTGATGCCATCCACAATAGATGAAGCACTGGCTATTCTTTCAGAAGACGCAGACGCAAGACCCATCGCAGGAGGAACCTATTTAGTACCAGGCCTAATGTCCCGCCGGCTCAAAGCCAAAACATTGGTGGATCTAACTGGCGTCAGTGAATACAGATACGTAAAGTGGGAGAAAGAGTCTCTAAAGATTGGCGCTCTCACAACAATGGCAGAGCTGGTCGAGAACGAGTATCTACGAAGTTTCGACGCGATTACCACTTTCAAGAGCGGTTTCGTATCACCTCCAGTCATGAATCTTGCTACTGTTGGCGGAAGCATTGCGCTGAGAGCATACACAGAGGATCTCGTCATTATTCTCTATTCCCTTGGTGCGAAGCTGAAAATGATGAGGAAAGGTGGTTTCGAAACAGTTCCCCTAGAAAGATATCTGTCTTCTCCCGCCGAGGACTCTGGTCTTGTAGTTGAGCTCGAGATTCCTTCGCCGAGAGACAACTTGTTCTGTTTCTTCGATAAGTTAAACATGTCAGTCTCCCGTATCCCATTCGCAAGCCTCTCGCTGAAGGCAGAATTCGACAGAGACGTTTTCTCTAAGGTAACTTTGGTCGCAAACTGCGCCAGAGGCACGACTCCCGGTAGGCTCCTTGAAGCGGAGAATGCTCTAACAAATACCAAATTTGATGAGGCCCGGGTGGTTCAAGCTGTCAACAAGCTCAAGACCGAGGTAGATCCTCACTCAGATTACATGGCTCCTGCGTGGTACAGAAAGGAGGCGCTGGGAGCCTTGTTAAGGAAGCTCTCGTCCCGAGCACGTCAAAAGGTGATTTCAAGAGCATGATAGAGAGAAAGCTACGACTTTCCTTCACAGCGAATGGGAAGCCACGCTCTCTTGATCTGAAAGGGAATGAAAGATTGATTGATGTTCTGAGAGACTCCTTGGATTTAAAGAGCGTAAAGGAAGGTTGCGGAGCAGGGGACTGTGGTCTCTGCCTCGTTCTGGTCGATGGTAAACCGATGCATTCCTGCCTCACGATGGCTGCCCGAATTGAGGGTAAAACTGTGATTACTGTCGAAGGACTAGGTGATGAGCGACAGCTCTCCCCTATTCAGAAGGCCTTTGTTGAAACTGGGGCTGTCCAGTGTGGATATTGTATTCCCGCCCAAATTCTAGCCGCGAAGAACCTGCTAGACACGAATCCCCGGCCAACTAAGGCCGAGATAAGGAAGGCATTGAGCCCAGTGCTATGCCGATGTGGAAGTTATCTCCGATTTGAAGAGTCGGTAATCCTCGCCTCCGGTGGAAGTACCTAGATTGGACTCACAGCAAGCCATCCAGCTTGGAGAAATGAAAGAAGCTGAAAGTTTCTCTGTTGTCGGAAAGAAGGTTCCCAAGGTGGGGGTCCTCGAAGCGGTGCTTGGCAAGCCAGCATACACGGCCGATCTGGTTTCAGGTGAACTGCTGTATGTGAAGGCGGTCCGCTCGCCCTACGTCCACGCCTCAATACAGAATTTAGACACATCCGGGTGTACGGCTAATCATGATGTGGTGAGGGTACTCACTTGGAGAGATATACCAGGTGCCAATGACGCAGGCTCGATATTATCTGACAGACCCCTCCTAGCACAGGATAAAGTTAGACAGCGCGGCGAGGCGCTGGCCATTGTCGTTGCAAAAACCCGTCAAGCTGCCGAAGATGCCGCGAATCTGATAAAGATTACCTACGCTCCCTTGCCGGTGGTTACAAATCCGGTTGACGCCCTAAAGCCTGATGCCCCAAAAGTCCAAGAGCAAGGTAATCTTGTGAAACACATGAAAATTCGGAAGGGGAACGTGGAAAGAGGATTCTCCGAGTCAGATCTTATTGTGGAGAATACGTTTAGGACAGAGTTTATGGATGGGTTGCCACTCGAAACAGAAGTCGCCTACAGCTATCTTGAGCCGAACGGAAGGATAACGTGTGTCTGCTCTATGCAGAACCCATTCGACGTCTACGATAAGGTGGCCAAGATCCTTGGCGTTCCAGAAGGGAAGCTGCGTATGATTCAAGCAAAGACTGGTGGAGGTTTCGGACCTAAATCCGACGAGACCCCCATCGATGTGGCGGCATATGCTTGTCTCGCAACGCTGAACACCGGTAAGTCGGCACTGGCGCAGTTCACGAGAGATGAATCTATGATAATTCAATGCAAGCGCCATCCCTTCACCATTAGAAATAAAACCGGAGTCAAAAACGATGGCAGACTCATCGCTTGGGAATCAGAGCTTATCGAAGACACAGGAGCATACATATCCAAAGGGCATCTGGTCCTTGGTAGAGCAATTTTTCACTGCACTGGGCCCTACGAAGTCCCAAACGTCAAGGCAGATGGATATTGCGTTCTTACTAATAACACCACAGCGGGTTCGACAAGAGGTTTTGGTTCACCTCAGGCTCATTTCGCGGCTGAGGTACAAATGGACATGATTGCGGATAAATTAGGCATGGACCCCGTTGTTTTTAGAGCGAAGAATATTCTCAGGCCAGGGACATCTACCGCAACAAACCAGAAGATCGAAGATCCTGGGTTGGAAATCTGCCTCGAAAAAGTAGTCGAAAAATCTGGCTGGTACCGCAGGAGAAGGGACTATGAACAATGTAACGAGCGTAATGGTTCGCTGAAAAAGGGGATTGGAATAGCCTTGCTCTATCACGGCAATACTCTCGGACCTGAGGGAGGGGATTCCACGACGGTGTACATCAGTATCACACCAGATGGGAAAGCAGTCGTCGAAACGGGATTGACAGACTTTGGCGCAGGAGGAACGACATCGCTGCCAATAGTCGTTGCGGAGGTACTCGGCCTGCACTACGATGAGGTCAAGTTGGAGCAGCCAGACACTAGCCGAATCAGCAATTCTGGACCAACGGTGGCTTCAAGGGTAACGGTGATCGGGGGGAGAGCGGCCTTCGATGCGGCTCAGAAAATCAAGGAGAAGCTTAAGCCCGCTGCGGCAGCTATGCTCCATTGCGATGAGTCGCTTTTGATCTTTAGAGAGGGAAGCGTTTATTCTAGAGCAATGCCTGGGAGAAGAATTGCCTTCAAAGATCTTGTGACTGAAAGCTTGAATCGCGGCACAGAGCTGAAAGCCGTTGGATATTACAGCGCACCACCTACTATATGGAATGCCGAAACGGGGCAAGGCGCTCTGTACAATCAGTATACTTTTGGGGCCCTAGTTGCAGACGTGGAGGTCGATACACAGACAGGGTTCATCAAGGTCAGGGAGTTGACACCCGCGTACGATGTTGGCAAGGTCATAAATCCGTTGGGCCTACTCGGTGTCTATGAAGGGGGTTCGATTATGGGAATTGGATACGGCATCATGGAGAGAATCGTTAGCAACAATGGAACAATCATGAACCCAACCCTTCACACGTACTGGATACCGACGATCATGGATTGCCCCGACAAAATAAACAGTATAGAAGTCGAGTCTGCTGGACCAATAGGAGTTTTCGGTGCAAAGTCCATGGGCGAGATTCCCATTGTCCTACCTGCTGCGGCGATAGCAAATGCTGTGGCCCACGCGACAGGGTTGCGAATAAAGCAACTCCCTATGACTCCCGACAAAATTTTGGCAGCTATGGGAGACTAACACTCAATACCATCGCGCCACCCTTCATTCTTCCCAACTTTTTTCCGAGCTGTTGTGTAACATTTACCTAGTTTGGATCCGTTTGTCTAAGGATTCGATGTGAGCAACTTGTGATTCTAGAAGTGATTCTCAGATTTGAGAATCGAATCAAGTCTAATATCCCCAGTGAGGTATTTTCTTCATGATTTCAATGACAATCCCATCATATGTCGGATCGATGGCTGGAAAGGATTTTCTCAACACGAATGATTATACGCAAAAAGAGATTGCTGCGATTCTTACTGCATCAGATGACCTAAAGAAGAAGTTCAGGAGAAGGGCTTCAACCGAGTATCTGCCGGGCAGAACGATCTTCTTGCTTTTCTACAATCGGTCTTTGAGAACAAGGAACTCTTTTGAGGCAGGTATCTATCATTTAGGCGGGCACGCTCATTTTCTCAGTCCGAGTGACATGTATACTCCAACGTTGCCAGAGGACATGGTTCCGTACCAGACTGAGGCCATCGCTGATGTCGGAAGGGTACTTTCTCGCTATGGTGACGCAATCGCGATAAGGGTTTATGGAGATGCCGCAAAGTGGGTGATTGGAAGGGGCCATAAAATCATTGAAGAATTTGCACGCTGGAGCAATGTTCCGGTTCTGAACATGGAGGACGACGTGTACCATCCATTTCAAGCTTTAGCAGACATGAAGTCAATATTGGAAGTAACTCCTAAACCAAAAGGAAAGAAATTTGTCGTATCGTATGCGTATTCAGGAGGTCTCAAACCTCTTGCTGTTCCTCAAAGCTGTGTGTTGATAGGGACTCAATTCGCCATGGATGTCGTGTTGGCTCATCCCAAAGGATTTGAACTCGAAGACAGCCTGATCAAGTCAGCCAGAGAAAACAGCGACAGATACGGGGGAAGCTTCGAAGTAGTAAATGATATGAAAGAGGCTTTCAAGGATGCTGACTTTGTTTACCCTAAGGCATGGTCGCCCAAAAGCTTCGTCCCTCCATACAACATAACGGTAGACAAGAATGGGGCTTCAGAATATCAAGACAAGTTCAAGGATTGGAAATGCACGCAAGAAATGATGGACCTCACTAACAAAGGAAAGTACATGCACTGTGGACCCGCGGACAGGGGGCAGGAAGCAACCGATGATGTTATTGACAACCAGACATATTCACTCTACTTCGAGCAGGCGGAAAATCGATTACATGTTCAAAAGGCTGTCATGGCAATGATCATGGGCTCCAAACGCAGATAATCTCCGGGGGATCGTGGTTGTCCGGCGGAAATTATAGTATCCTTGACGCTATTGGGAACACTCCAATTGCAAAGCTCTCCAAGATACCTCTGTCAGAGAAGTTACAGTCGGAAATCTATGCGAAGCTGGAATTCTTCAACCCTACTGAAAGTCTGAAGGACAGAGTCTACAAGGAGATGATCTTGGACGCCGTAAAAAGAGGGGAGCTAAAACCAGGGATGGAGATTTTGGAGGCTTCAACGGGAAACGCGGGAATCTCCTGCACCTTCATTGGCACATTGCTGGGGTACAAAGTTACAATTGTCATGCCCGAGGGGATGAGTGATGAACGGAAAAAGCTCATCAGAGCCTTCGGCGGAGAATTGATCCTTACGCCCGGGCGCGAAAGTGACGTAGACCTGTGTCTAAAGAAAATAGATCAGCTTTTGGAAGGCAATAAAGGCAAATATTGGTTTCCAGCTCAGTTTACGAATCCGGACAATCCTTCGGCCCACTATCGAACCACCGGGGCGGAAATCTGGAGCCAGCTAGATGGAAAAGTGGATTGTTTTATCGCATCTCAGGGTACTGGTGGAACGCTGACGGGGGTCGGGAGGTATCTGAAGGAAAGAAATCCCCGCGTCAAACTTTATGCCGTTGAACCCTCAGAGACTCCTATCCTCTCCCGAGGGAAATGGGGGACTCATAAGATCGAGGGGATAGGCGACGGATTCGTTCCGAAGAATCTGGATTTGAGCCTGCTGGATGGTATCATCACGGTTGCTTCCGACGAAGCAATCGAAATGGGGCGTCGCCTTATGAGAGAAGAAGGGATCTTCTGCGGCATATCTTCAGGATGCAATGTGTCCGCGGCCATCAAGTTACTGAAAAAGCACCCGGAGATACACAGACTCGTTACAATGATAAACGACTCTGGAAGTAGGTATCTCTCCACCGAATTATTTGGAGAGAAGAAGATGTTCACTGCGACCCGAAGCACGCGTGAACTCGATCAATACAGCTTGGAGCAGCTGGGGAAATACCAAACAAGGTTCGAGATCATAAATTAGAATAAATGCACCGCAGGAGTCGTTTAGGGCAAAGCCGAGCAGTTAACATCTTCTGGAGTTGAGAGAAGATTGGTTTTCGTAGAGAGGCTGGTCTGCTCTAAATGTAGCTCAAATTATCGGGCCGAAGATAGCCCCATCATGTGTAAGAAAAGAGATTTCGGACGGCTCGATATCGTCTATGACTATGCTGCTATTTCGAACAAATTTGATCGAACCACGTTGGAAAAAAGAGAAGTTAGAGACGTGTGGCGATACGAGGAGCTTTTGCCCGTGTCCTCGAAATTCTCCGTTAGACTTGGAGAGGGTGGAACGCCTCTCATTCACGCAAGAAGACTGGGTGAAAAGCTCGGTATGAGAAATCTGTTCTTGAAAGACGAGACTAGAAATCCTTCCGCCTCGTTCAAGGATAGAGCTATGACTGTGGGTTTGGCAAAGGCATCGGAGCTCCAAAAACGGGATGTCGTAATTGCTTCAAGCGGCAATGCCGCCGCATCGTTAGCTGCATATTCCGCGGCTGCAGGTATAACATGCCATGCTTTTGTTCCCCAGGATGCATCCAAAGGGAAAATTGCCCAGCTTCTTTTGTTTGGAGCTGACGTACTTCGTTGCAAACAAATCAAGGAGGGAGAGGATCCCACTGTCAAAATGATGATCTCGGCCATAGACAGATTTGGATACTATCCTTGTCCGAGCTTCGGACCATTCAATCCATATCAAGTAGAAGGCCCGAAAACGATTGTCTATGAAGTCTACGAACAGCAAAACTGGGGAAATCTCGACTTGATCCTTGTTCCCACTGGATCTGGTTGCCTTTTGACAGGCATATGGAAAGGTCTTGAAGACTTCAAGAAGCTTGGCTTCATTGAATCTTACCCGCGCCTTGTTGCGGTTCAACCAAAGGGAAACTCGGCTCTCGTTAGGGCGGTGAGCCAAGGCTTGGAATTTGATCAAATAGTACCCGAGGCTTTTCCTGCATCTGTCGCATCAGGACTTTTAGATCCATACCCATGGGATGGAGACGCCGCGATGGTCGCGATCCGGAAGAGCAAGGGTGCGGGTATTTCTGTAAGCGACGAGGAGATCATGAAGGCGGTGAAAGAACTCGCGGCCTACGAGGGTACATTCGCGGAACCTTCGGGGGCAGCTGGCCTCGCAGGACTGGAGAGAATGATAGAAGACGGACTCATTGATAAGAATGATAAGGCGGTAGTTCTCATCACCGGTTCCGGCCTAAAGGAACCAGAAAAGGTAATGGGAATGTATTCTGAGCCTCATCTCATCGAACCTGAAATAGAAAATGCTCAACCGAGTCGGTAGCTGGTCGCTACGATTCTCACTTCTGATAATCGTACTCAGCCCATAAATATTCTGGTCCTCTCTAAATGAGAGAAGCCCATTTTGCAATTTAGAAAATACTCGTTCAAGCTTAACAACCAATCTATCGCGGTGGAGGCTCCGCCTGCATATACCCTCCTTGAAGTCCTGAGGAACGTCTTGAATCTCACTGGAACCAAGGATGGTTGCAGCGAGGGCGAGTGCGGAGCTTGTACAGTAATTATGAACGGCAAGGCAGTTAATTCATGTCTTACAATAATGGAGCAAGTGGAAGGTGCCGACGTGATCACAATCGAGGGCCTGGCCAAAGATTACGAAGGGGACGCACTTCTTAGGGCGTTTATCGAGGAAGGAGCCGTACAGTGCGGTTATTGCACACCCGGACTAATGATGTCTTCAAAGGCGCTCTTGGCAACAAATCCGAAACCCAGCGCTGATGAGATCAAGAAAGCACTGAGGGGGAATATCTGCAGGTGTACAGGATACGCGATGATCCTAAAGGCAGTTTTGAGAGCCGGGAGTTGAGCTCACTTGATAACACTCTCTGAAATCGAAGTGGAGACCCCGAAAACACTTGAGGAAGCTCTGCCGAAGATCGATAGCACAAGATACAGAATCATTGCGGGAGGCACCGACGTTATAATTCAAATGAAAGAGGGAACGCTGCCAAAGAAGAAGCTGTTGAATATCTATCAACTCAACGAATTGAGGTACATTCGGACAGACGGAGAGAATCTCCGCATAGGATCTCTGACGAGCTTGGCAGACATAGCCAACTCAAGAGAAATAAATGAATTTGCGACAATCCTCGCCCATGCAGCGGGTAAAATTGGATCAATGCAGATCACCAGCAAGGCGACTATTGGAGGCAATCTGGGTAATGCTTCTCCTTCGGGAGATTGCATTCCACCTCTGTACGCACTAGATGCACGAGTAGTTGTAGCGAGCACAAAAGGTAGCAGGGAGATTCCAGTCAAAGACTTCTTCGATGGGTACAAGCATCCAGACTTGCGCCAGAACGAACTGATCATCGAGATTAATTTCAAGAGAATGGATGACGGAGAAGATGGTCTTTTTCTGAGACATGCCCTTAGGCTCGCTGAGGCTTGCTCAGTAGTTAGCGTCTCTATATGGCTCAGGAGAAGCGTTAGAAAAGCAGAGTTTTCCGACGCAAGAATTGCCTTAGGAGCCGTAGCGCCCACCGTAGTTAGAGCGTACGAATCCGAGGAAATCGTGAAGTATGGTATTCTCGATGAGGATAGGATAGAAGCAGCCTCAAATGCAGTTCTGGGATCCATTTCTCCTATAACAGACGTAAGGGGAACTGCAGAATACAGACGAGACATCGCTGTGAACCTGACCTATCAAGGCCTCCATGATCTTCTGGCCAGGAACGTGGGATAGATGACAGTACGAGACTTCAAATGGATAGGCAAGCCCATTCCGAGAAGGGACGCCTCCAAGAAAGCCAGCGGCGCGACAAAATATGCATCGGACATGTTTCTGCCAGGAATACGGTGGGCAGGTGTGCTTAGAAGCAGATATGCCCACGCACTAATCAAGCGAATAGACACCTCCAAGGCTGAGGCGCTTGCCGATGTTGATGCAGTTCTAACCCACAAGGACGTGCCGAGGGCGAGTGACAACAGATACGGAGTGTACATGCACGACAGGCCTGTCCTATGCGACGATAAAGTGCGCTATATCGGAGACCCGGTGGCACTGGTCGTAGCTAAAAGCGCAGAGAAGGTAAACGAAGCGCTTGCCCTAATAGACGTTGAATACGATCCTCTACCAGTCGTTTCAGATCCCGTTCAGGCTCTCAAACCTGATTCGACGCGAGTGCAGGAAAATGGGAACGTTTGCAGAAAGACGAGAATATCATTCGGAGAAGTGGAAAAAGCTTTTCAAAAAGCGGCCGTGGTAGTTGAAAATACATATCGTACAGGCTGCCCTTTGCATGCTTATCTAGAAACCGAGGCAGGGGTAGCTTACCCGGATGAGGAAGAAAGGATAACGCTAGTAGTGGGAGGGCAGGGGCCGTATAAGGACAGGTCGGAAATATGCAAAGTCCTTGGATTACCAGAAAAGCGCATCAGAGTGATCACGCCCCCAGTCGGAGGAGGCTTCGGCGGAAAGGACGACGTTACAGTGCAGCTTCATCTTGCTCTCGCGGTCCTCAAGACAGGGAAACCAGTGAAGCTCGTCTGGACGCGCGAGGAATCATGTATAGCAGGGGTAAAGAGACATCCCAGCATAATTAGAATGAAGACGGCGGCTAACTCTGAAGGCTCATTGATCGCAAACAAGGCCGAGATAATTTATGATACGGGAGCATACGCGGTACTCGGCCCGGCCGTTCTAGATGTGGCGATAGAAAACTGTTCGGGACCGTACAGAATTCCGAACATTGATATCGAGGCCACGCTAGTCTACACTAACAATCATGTTGCGAGCGCCTTCAGGGGATTCGGCGCACCACAAGTCATGTTCGCAATTGAGAGTCAGATGGATATTCTAGCCGAGCGGCTTGGTTTGGACCCAATAGACTTCAGACTCAGGAATGCTCTAAGAAAAGGTGACGTCGGTCCTTTCAAGAACAAGCTCGAGGGAGGGATTGGAATCTGTGAAGCGCTGGAGAAAGCTAGAAGGCATGATCTATGGATAAATAAAACAAGGAAGGTGTCGAATGATCACCTTTGGTTAAGACAGGGCGTGGGAGTTGGGGCGGCAATCAAGGGATACACCTTGGGTGCTCTTCCCGACAAAGGTTCCGCAAAGATAGAACTCACGGAAGATGGAAAGTTTTTGGTGAAGGTCGGCACTACGGAGCTCGGTCAAGGCATGTCAACAACCTTCGCCCAAATAGCCGCGGAAGCTCTAGAATGTGACTTGAATGGCGTATCTGTCGTTTTCGCAGATACACTTCAAACGCCGGATACTAGCGTGACTTCGGCATCGAGGCAAACCTACGTAGGTGGCAATGCGATCCTGACAGCAGCTAGGAAGATGTTGGATCTGCTTCTCGAATCATCAGGGAAAGCACTTGATGAGCCTGTTGAGGATCTGAAAATCGAATCGTCAGAAGTGATCTCCACGAAAACGGCTGGAAGGATTTCTTACACCAAAATAGCTGAGTATGTTAGACGGAGAAAACTTCCCGCCGAGGTGGTTGGAACATTTGACGTACCTCGCGTCGACCCAATCCAAGGTTCTCTGGAAATACCCCATCTATTCTACATGTTTGCTTGCGCCTTGGCACAAGTGGAGGTAAACACGCTGACAGGACTGGTCAAAATAGTCAAATTAGTTTGCCTTCCAGATGCAGGGAAGATAATCAACCCACAGATCTTCGAGGGACAAATAGAGGGAGCTGCTCTCCAAGGTGTTGGATTTGCAGTCATGGAGGAAGCCAAGATCGAGGAAGGACTGCTGAAGACGCCTGACTTTTCGACGTACCTTATACCAACAATCCAAGATGCTCCTGAGATGGAAGTAGTTCCCGTAGAAATTGAAGAGGATACCGGTCCTTTCGGTGCGAAGGGGGTTGGTGAAATCGGGCTCATACCCATCGCGCCAGCTATAATAAACGCGATCTATGACGCCACAGGAACTAGGTTATACGAGATTCCGGCTACACCAGAAAAAGTATACTGGGCGCTGAAAAAAAGAAAAAATGAAGCGAGCGAGGCAGAGGGAAGAATGAAGCAAGTTTTGGTTCGCTCACACTAAGTTGCTCGCGACGACAAAATTGACGAGTTTTAGATTAAGGAGGCTTTCGAACTAATTCGCATGCAATCTTCCGAGCTACGTGGAAAGGACCTCATATCCACGCAAGAGTGGAAGAGGGAGGAAATTGACTACCTGATGCAATTTGCCAAGGATATAAAACAAGAGTACTATTCGGGGCGCGTTCCTGAGCTGTTCAAGAACAAAACCTTCTTCATGCTTTTCTACAATACCTCGACAAGGACCAGATCAAGCTTTGAGGCCGCGGCAACGATTCTAGGGGGTCATGCACAGTTCATTGACTTCGCCACTACAAGAGGCTCCGAAGGCGAATCAGTCAAAGACATGGCAAAAATGTACGAAAGGCTCGGACATGCTCTCGGAGTCAGAGTCCTGGAATCTGCCGTGGATTACGTCTACGGCCGGGGAAATGCCCTAATAAGGGAATACGCAAAGTATGCGGATATACCCGTCATAAACATGGCTGATGATGTCTATCACCCCACCCAAGCGATAACTGATATTTTCACTCTCCGAGAAAAATTTGATGGAAAGTTAGCGAAGAAAAAATATGTCATCGCGTGGACCTACAGCGATCATATTAGAAGCTGGGGAAGCGTACAAGATGAGATGCTGATAGCCACCAAGTACGGAATGAATACACTGCTAGTCTATCCGGAGGGATTCGACCTTGACGAGAATCTGATCCAAGAAGCCAGGAATAATGCTGGACAATTCGGTGGCAAGCTGGAGATAAGTCATAACTTGGAGGAATCTGTGACTGGAGCTGATGTGGTCTTCCCCCGAAGCTGGGCGAGTCATGAATGTGTCTTGACTGGAGTAAACCGGTTTACAAAAGAGAGGGAGGTAGATCTTCACAACGAATACAGAGATTGGCGTCTGACAACAAAGTTGACCGACTCCATGGACAAAGAAGGCGTCGTTACGCATGTGCTCCCAGTCTTTAGGGGGCAGGAGGCTGATGACGAAGTGATGGACGGTCCGAGAAGCATTATTTACGATCAAGCGGAGAATCTCTTATACGTGAGAGCAGCGGTTTTGGCGTTGCTTCCAGGCAGTCTTACTGCGAACCTCAGGTAGAGAAAGAAGCCAAATTTTCTTCTACTTTCTTGATCCCTGACGATGCTGCTAGAGGCGAAAGAGTAAAGACAGGAGATCGACAAGCGTAGATGGATATTCTTGTTCAAGATCCAACCATTCTGACAATGCGGTTAGGATCGAATGAAGTGATCCGAACAAGCATTGCAGTCAATGATTCAAAAATCGTTGGAATCGGAGACCAAAATGATCTGAAGAAGAAATTTGGATCACCGGATAAGACGCTTGACGCGAAAGGCAGGATCGTTGTCCCAAATTTCATAAACGCTCACACGCATACCTACCAGACTCTGCTCAAAACTTTGGGCGATGGCCTTGTAATACTCGATTGGTTGAAAGCTCTAATCCATCCTTTGGCCGGGGGGCTCACAACTGAGCAAGCGAAAGTGGGAGCCATGTTGAGCTGTGTCGAAGCTCTCAGGTCCGGCTCTTCATTCTTAATAGATAATCTCTACCTGAATACTAGCGAAGAAGCAGTAGATGCTGTCGCGGACGTGTTTCTAAGATCAGGAATCAGGGGCGTTGTCGCTCGAGGATTCACGAGAAGGACAAGAAGGCATGAGTTATGGGGAACTACGCCCAAATACTTTCCTTACACGACCGAACAAGACGTTGAGATTACAGAGCGCTTGATAAGAAAATGGTCAAAAACTGGCAAGGGTCGAGTTTCTGTTTGTCCATGCCCAGTTGCTATCAATAGCTGTGGTCCTGAGCCATTTACAGAAGCAAAGAAACTTTCAGACAAATATGGAGTGTACTTGCATTCACATATTGCCGAGTCAAAAAGGGAGGTCGAAACTACAATTGAGGACTATGGAAAGAGGGAAGTTGAATTCTTGAACGATCTCGGTGTTTTGGGCCCCCGGACGGTAATCGCGCACGGAATTTGGCTAAGCGAAGAGGAAATAGAGATGTGCGCCAAGTCAAGTACTTGCATTGTATACAACCCCATCAGCAACATGTATCTTGCTTCCGGAGTTCTGCCCCTTGAGAAGCTCCTCTCCAAGGGAGTGCCGGTAGCTCTGGGTTCCGATGGCGGCACGGTTGGCAACAGTCATGAAATGTTCTCGGTCATGAAAGCTGCTTCGCTTCTTCAAAAAGTCTCGACTCTCGATCCCACCCAGGGTCGTTGTCTCACTTCACTTGAGCTTGCGACTGCGAGAGGTGCAAGGGCTCTCGGGCTTCAGGACTCTCTTGGCTCGATAGAAGTTGGTAAAAAAGCTGATTTCAGCATTCTTGACCTCAATTCTCTTTACACAACGCCGTATCACGATTTGGCGACGGCGATAGTTTACTACGGTAGTCCCCAAAATGTTGAGACTGTCCTAGTTGATGGGCAGATTATTGTAGAAAACAAGAGGCTCTTGACCATAGACGAAGAAAAAGTCATTAAAGAAGGAGCAAGAGTCTCAGAAAAACTAGTTAGTGATCTCGGCTTGAAGAACCTTACACTTTCAAAGACCTTGCGACCACAGTAGAGAGTGATCGACTTCTTCGGGCCCCTCAATACGATGGCCGTTGATCATGATAATTGGATTGTTTCTCATTTCTTCTTATGTTCTTTCAGACAAGCGAGGGTTTTCCCAATCGCAGGGGCTCAATAGTCGCTGGCGGAGATGACCCAAACCTTCGCCATAGTCCGTCCATCGATTTCAGAATCTGTTGCTCCGCCTTCTCGATGTCGAGCTTCATCATTTTTCTCCCTCTCATTATTATTTCTCCGTCGATGATGACGTCCCTTACGTCTGGCCCCTTCAGTCCATTTACTACGTAACCATAAATCGAGCCTGTGTACGGGGTAGCCAGGAAAGCTGGCCGTATGACTATGATGTCCGCTTGCTTGCCCACCGCAATGGATCCGATTGAGCTAAGGCCGTATGCCTTTGCAGCATTGACAGTGCACATCTCTACAACTTCTTGCGGGGACGGCCGATTGGGATCCCTCCTTGCAACTCTGTGCAGGAGGAAAGCAGCACGCATATTCTCAAACATGTCAAAGATGTATCCATCATTTCCCAGGCTTACATTGATCCCGCGTTCGATCATTTCCATAAGAGATGTCATTCCCACTGCATTTAGCATATTGCTCATCGGATTATGAGCAACATTTGCTGAAGTTTTGCTGATCAGTTCAAGTTCTCGCTCGTTAAGGTGAACGCAGTGTGCGAGCACCGCTCTAGAAGAGAGCAAACCTATTTCATGCAATCTTTCTACGGTTCGCTTTCCGTACCTTTCCATATTATGATAGGTATCATTCTGTCCTTCCGAAACATGTATTGTAAGGGGCAAATTGTATTTTGCACTTGCCTCAACTCCCTGCATAATGAGTTCATCTGAAACTGTAAAAGATGCATGCAGGCTTATCATCGCCAGCGCTCTTCCTTTATCTTTCTTGTTCTTGAAACGGATATTTTCCTGTAACCCTCTTCTCCCCTCCGCAGCGTTCCTCCTTTCAGTTGCCTCAAATGAGATCATTCCCCTCATACCAACCTCGTTCAATGCCCTTGAGATGTGGTCAAGAGAACCTGCGATCTCGTTTGGAGCCGAATAGGTATCCGCGTAACAAGTCGTCCCATTCATGACGGATTCTATACTCGAAGCTAAAGTAGTCGCATACGCGTCTTCATTCGTTAGTTTCTCATCAAGCGGCCACCAAGTTCTTTGAAGAATCTGTAAAAAGTCTGAGGGTGGCTTTACGTTCAGTGCAGAACCTCTTAGAGCTATACCATACAAGTGCGTGTGAGCACATATCAGCCCGGGCATTACTATGCACTGGCTGGCATCTAGTACTTCGTCTGCAGCGAAACCTCTGGACACAGAATCTGCGGAGCCAACCTTGACGATTTTGCCATCTTCAATGGCCACCGCTCCGTTATGAATAATCCTTCTCTTTTCGTCCATCGTTAAGACGACCGCGTTTTGGACCAGTAGTTTCTTAGATGCCAAAGAATTCTACTCCTCCTTTCTCAAGATCGCGTTATGCTAGCGACTTGACCATATACTCAACATTGGCGCTCAACGGGAGAAGCAAAGGAGATTTACATCCAGTTGCCACATACTCGGCAATCTTTTTTCGGCAATCTTCTGGGCTACCAGATGCGGTAAGCATTCGAACAACATCATCAGGAACTAGTCCCGCGGCCCTTTCGATTCCTCCGGGCTTCGCAGGCCAGCCACCCATCCTTTCCTGAACCGCCCTAATAAGTTCGTCCTTAACTCCGCTTGCCTTCATTATGTGAGGTTGCTGTCCAAGGGTCATGGTAACGTGATTTTTGGCGAGCCTTACGGCCTTGTCTGGATCCTCGTCTACTGAGCATGCGATAAGCTGGGCCGTGTCTATTTCATCCATCCGTCTACCTGCCTTTTCCGCACCGCGTTTAATACTCGAAAGAGCATCTTCGTTGTATTTTGGAGACACCAAGTAATTCAGGAGTACTCCATCGGCAATTTCACCCGCAAGCTCCAGCATCTTGAAGCCTGTTCCGCCTACGAAAATCGGAATTGCTCTTGGCCTCTCTCCAGTTCCATGAAGCATGTCGAGCTTCACTCCATCCATCTTCACGAATTCTCCTTCAAAGTTAACCTCTTCCGCCCTAAGGAGCGATCTGATTATCTGCACGTACTCCCTCATGCATTGAAGCGGTTTTGTCCTCTTTATTCCGACCTTTCGCGCCAAAGGATCCCACCACGCCCCTAGCCCGAGCAAGACTCTGCCATTGGATAATTCATCCAGTGTTGCAAACGTCTGCGCAATTAGGGCTGCATTTCTAGTCCACGTGTTTATGACACCAGTGCCCACCTTTATCCTGTTCGTGTCCGTGGCGATAGCTGTTGCAGGTACGACCGCATCCCTTGCCAACCTGGACTCTGCAACCCAAACCGATTCAAATCCATATTGCTCTGCTATCCGGGAATAACTTACCATATCTCTAACATGCATATCTTGGAGGTAGAGGCCTAATCTCCGAATCTTCTTTCCATTTTCCGCCAATTCGGTCGCGGTGTAACACGATCCCATCACTGAATTTAAGAGAGAGATACGATTCTCAGAACTGAGAACAATTGTAATTCAGACAGTGGAGTAAAACGTTCCCAAGATTTTAGACAGGTGGCTTATTCTCAAAATTGGGAATCGTGTAGTCCAATTAAACAGCTATTTCTGTGCAATGGATCAACAAGGTAAGATGATCTTCTTTTGAAAATTCTTGTTGCGCTAGGTGGAAACGCAATCCTTCAACACAAAGATACTGGTACCGCGGAAGAACAGTTTACAAATGTTAGGACAACGTGCAAACAACTTGTTCAACTTATGCTTCAAGAACATCATATCGCGGTCACGCATGGAAACGGACCGCAGGTCGGGGACATTCTATTGAAGAATGAAATAGCAAAAAACACGCTTCCTCCAATGCCTCTTGATATTTGCGGTGCCGAGAGTCAAGGAATGATTGGCTACATGATGCAGCAATCGCTAGATAATGAGCTCAAGTCTGTCGGAATGGACAAAGGCATCGTTACATTGCTAACCCAGACTCTGGTTGACGCAGCTGACCCTGCCTTCGAAAATCCATCCAAGCCGATTGGTCCCTTTTATTCTGCAATGGAAGCTTCAAAGCTGCGACAAGAGAAAGGATGGACAATTATCAACGATAGTGGCAGGGGGTATCGACGAGTTGTTCCTTCCCCGAATCCTATGGAGATAATCGAGGGAAAAATAATCAGGAGTCTATTTGACGCAGGCTTCGTGGTAATATCGACTGGAGGAGGAGGAATTCCGGTAGTTCGTAGGAATGACGGAAGAATTCTAAAAGGTGTCGAAGCAGTGATAGACAAAGATCTTGGGGCTGCATTACTTGCAAGCAACCTTGGCGTTGAAGTTTTGCTGATCCTAACTGACGTTGACAAAGTCTCCCTGAACTTTGGAAAGCCGAATCAAGAGGCACTGGATAAATTAACAAATGCGGAATGCAAGAGGTATATTTCGGAAGGCCAGTTTCCTCCGGGGAGCATGGGCCCCAA
Organism: Nitrososphaerales archaeon; assembly: GCA_030037995.1. Lineage (GTDB taxonomy): Archaea > Thermoproteota > Nitrososphaeria > Nitrososphaerales > CADDZS01 > DATLTL01. The sequence continues at coordinate 22,490 of JASHPQ010000103.1, forward strand.
AATTGAGGCAGCCCGTCGGTTTGTGGAGGCTGGGGGGAAGAAGGCGATAATCACTTCCCTTAATCATGCGCTGGATGCACTGGGAGAAAGAAATGGAACTACAATAACCAGATAGAGCAAGTCTTGAAAAGTAAATAGCAAGAATGCTTTAGCGACAAGAACGACTAAAGCATGAGAGAGTCTGCCGCGCTATCGTCCAAATGGTAAGACAAAGTTAGCGGGAACGAAGGACCCTGTTATCAAGTCCGAGAAACGTATACCCAGTTAAATATCGCGGCATCCAAATCTATCCGCCAAGGAGGGAAACTAAAGAAATGCAACCTGAAAAAAGCATGCCGGAGACAAACAAGCACCAATATCCATGGAGCAACTATACTTTAAGGATTCACAGGGAAAGACCGGTTTCATCGACTCAATATACACTCTACATCGTCCAGATAGCAGTCGTGATAGTTCTATCGTATCTCAGCGTTGTATTGCTAGGCCCATTAAGTTACTCAGGAATTTCTCTCTTCTACTTCGTCTATCCATTCATCATAGTCTTCACCTTGTGGTGGGGACTTTGGGGAATGTTAGGCGGATACATAGGATGCGTAATCGGCGCAGGATTGATGGTTGGCCTCGGGGTCGTACCTTCTGTCCTGTATGCCGTAGCTGATTTGGTGCCTTTCATATTCATGTTCGCCATCTACAGGGGCGTTCTGGCAAAGAGAGGCATTGACCCACTGATGAGAGATCTGACTGAGAAGGACATAAGGGGAACCAAAGCAAAAAGAGCACTCGCTTGGTTAGCATTCATCGGAATAAACGCAGTAGTTCTGAACGCGATCAGCGCTGAGCTAGGCGTCGGAATCGAATACGTCTTAGGACTGATACCTTCTGGAGCTTACTGGCTCTGGTGGTGGGGCTGGTTCGCAGGCGACGCGGTAGCTATGATCATAATCACTCCAATACTAATCAAAGGCTTAACGAGCCTTGTTGAAAGACAGGGACTGGTAAACGAAGGTTGGCTGACTTAGCTGGCATAAACACAAGAATGAAATGAGCGAACAGTGAACCATGGCAAAAGAAGACGTCGAAGCACGTACTAAGAAACAGTACGTGCGAACTTTTATTTTTTCAATGAAGGTCGGCACGCCGGTTGAAAAACTGCATGCCATCACGAAAGTGTTCATGATAGTTGTGATGTCGATTGTTGCCCTCTACATGTTTGACATACCAGTGACAAAAGGAGGGCCTGATATCGTAGGATTATTGCTGTTGTTGACTATGGTATTCGTATTGCTGGGTTTGGCTGGGACCACCAAATATCTCGTCAGCTCATATCTCGCGCTTGCACTACCGGTTTTGTTTGGGCAATTCTTTTGGTGGCTATTCTTCAACCGGACTCTACCTGGTGCCCAAGCTCCTTTCTATCTTTGGCCCGGATATTTTCCTATCGGGGTATCCACAATCATATTCATAGTGACCTTCGTAGGGCTGTATTATCGGATGCGGGGAATCTTATGGCCTTTGTTGGCTGCAGTACTCCTGTGGTTCTTTTCGATTACTCCAGCCGTCCTAGATAGGAGCCCGTACACTTGGGCTACACTCTCAATCGGAACGGCGTACGCTTTCACTCTGCCTTCAGCAGCTGTTACCGTGGCATTTGCAAAGGCTTTGGGTTATGGCGTTCTGATCTACACATCATTTCTGTTTCTATTGACCACAAGAGATACCGAAATAGCGGGCGCGTTGACTCAATTGAAAGCCCCCTACAAAGCCTCCTTCTTCACGGCGCTAATGTTCAGGAATCTGAACATAATACTGCTTGACTATGAAAACATAAAGATAGCCCAGAAGGCTAGGGCCGCCACGGTTTTCAGGAGGAATGTGTTCAGCCGGATAATGGACCTAGCGCGTATTTCAATACCATTGGTGGCATCGATGATCAAAAGATCCACAGAAATGGGGATTGCCCTTTACGCGAGAGGTTTTGAGAATGTGAAGAAAGTCTCGTATTACAAGGAAACTAAAAGCCTTTCATACATGGATGTCCTGATTATTGTAATTTTGCTAGGATTTTTGATTTACACAGTGATATTGGGGCACACCTTAACAGCCTTGATACTGAGGTGAAGGAGACGCCAATAATTGAAGTAAAAGACTTTTGGTGGAGATATCCCTCGTACTTAGGCCAAGATTACCCTTTCTCACTTAGGGCGCTGAATTTCGAAATAAACAAGGAAGAGTTTTTCGGAATAATAGGGCCGAGTGGAGCCGGTAAAACATCGCTGTGTTATGCATTAACTGGAATAATCCCCCATGTCTTTAGACCCCCAACTGGGAAGGAGGCTGAGAACGTAAAAGGAGAAATAAGGGCATTTGGGCAAACACTCACCAAGGTAGAAAGTGTAAAGGAAGAAGGGACCGGCTTAACTAAAGACAAGATAGTAGGGATGGCCCAAACTGCCCCGAGAATGGGTCTATTGCTGCAGGATCCGGAAAATCAGTTCCTGAGGATGGATTTATTGCACGAGATAGCTTTCGGAATGGAGCTGCTCGGGTTACCTTCAGATGAAATAGAGAGGAGGGCAAAGGAAGCGCTTGAGATAGTGGGCTTGAGCGCCCTTTGGCCTGTGGCTGGCCTTGTGCATCCGAGTGAATTGTCCGGTGGCCAAAAACAGAGAGCCGCCATTGCGTCTTTTTTGGCGTTGAGACCCGAAGTACTTGTGCTAGATGAACCCACATCCGATCTTGATCCCGAGGGTAAGCTCAGCATAATAAAGTCAATAGACACTATAAGAAAAGAGCACAAACTCACCATCGTGTTGGTGGAGCATAACCCCGAAGTGATTCAGAAATATGCCGACAGCGTCTTGGCGATAGATAAGGGTGGGATTGTCGCCTATGGGACCATGGAGGAAGTTTACTCGGACATGAAACTCTTTGAAGACCACGGACTGTACTCATCTGACATAGCTCGAATAGGCTATAACGCGAATTTGCGATACAACAACAGAGTACCGTTTACAATTGATGAAATGATGAGCTCCCTTGGAGACAGACGGTTGAACAGCTTTACCCTGGAGGAGGAGGAAGTCAACCCGAATGAACGGGAAATAATAGATGTTAAGAGTCTCAATTTCTGGTACGACGATGGCACTTACGCACTGAGAGATGTCAATTTCACAATCAGACAGGGAGAGTTCGTAGGTCTCATAGGTCAAAACGGAGCGGGAAAGACTACGGTCTCAAGGATAATTGCTGGCTTGTACAAGAAATACAAGGGGTCAGTTAAAGTCCTGGGGAAGGATCTTCGGGATAAGAAGGTGGTAGAGAATATCCCGAAATATGTTGGCTATGTGTTCCAAAATCCAGATCATCAGCTTTTCATGAGACACGTTTACGATGAAGTCGCTTATGGTCTCAAGAACCTGAGAGTTCCGCAATCGGAAATAGACAGCAGAACAAAGGAAGCCCTCGAAGCTGTAGGCTTGAGTGGCAAGATAAATGAAGACCCGATGTTCTTGGGGAAAGGAGAGAAGAGGCGCTTAACTGTTGCATCAATACTGGCCATGAAACCAAGTGTAATGATAGTGGATGAGCCCACAACCGGCCAAGACTACAGGATGTCTGAAGACATAATGCAGCTACTTGGAAAATTGAACAGTCAGGGGACTACGATAGTTGCGATAACTCACGACATGACTCTGGTTTCTGAACATACGAAAAGAGTAATAGTCATGTACCATGGCGGTGTCATATATGATGGATCCACACGCGTTTTCTTTTCAAACGAAGACTTACTCGAGAAGGCCGCGATTATACCACCATTGGCTGTAAGGCTGAGTCATGCCTACGTCAAAAAGCATCCGGGATCGCCTTACTTAATTAATGCGAAGGAGTGGGTGCAAGCTATCTCCGGTAGGATTAGTAAGGAGCCTTTGCTCGTTACGTGATGTGGATGACGGTGGAGTCGTCCATTAGCCAAGCTCGTTTGAACACGATACGAGAAGTACGGAAGGGGAAAAAGACTACCGAGAATCTTCGTGAGCGATCCGGTTAGCATAAATTGTTTCCGAAATTAACATGAAAAGTCAACTAAATTCCTTGATTCATTTACTACACTAGAATTTCTGAAATCATCGACTCACAATTAAGCAAATGCGAAGGAAGCACCTAGCTGGCAGGGAATTTCTCTTCACAGGGTGTTAAAGAAATATTATTCTGTCCGCTGAAATGTTTCTTGCCACAATTATGCTCGATCTCGTAATTAGGGATGGAAAGGTAGTTCTTGCAGACGGAACCTTCAATTTCGACATTGGCATTGAAGATGGACTTATTACACAGCTTGCTCAAACGATAGATGAACAAGCGGATAGAACAATCGACGCAGCTGGTAAAATAATTATTCCAGGCGTTATAGACGGTCACACCCACTTTGACATGCCATACGTGACCGCTGCAGGAAATTTCCATACCTCAGACGATTTCGCTTCAGGTACAACCGCCGCAGCCTGTGGCGGTTGTACCACAATTTTGGATTTTGTTACGCCGGAGCCTAAACAATCACTAGTTGAGGCGTTCAATGAACGAAAAGATCTTGCGAACGGCAAAGCCGTAATCGACTATGGATTTCATGTCATAGTGAACAGTGCTTCAGAGGAGTCACAGGAACAGATGGATGTACTAGTGAAAGAGTACGGCGTCACTAGCTTCAAAGTCTTCACTGCTTACAAAAAACGTGGGCTAATGCTAAACGACGGCGAGCTGTTTGAAATTCTGACCAAAGCTGCTTCTCTCCGCACACTTATTCTTGCTCATTGTGAAAATGAAGACATGATCAATGTTAACACATCCAACCTCCTCTCTCAGCAAAAAACGGAGCCTCAATACCATATCTTAAGCAGACCAGATTTTGTTGAAGCCGAAGCCGTTCAAAAGATTGGATTCCTGTCCAAACTGACAGGTGCCTGTGTGCTTGTCGTACACATCTCTTCAGGTGTCGGACTGCAGATGGTTGTAGATGCAAACGCAACGGGTGCAAAGCTTTATGCCGAAACCTGTCCGCACTATCTTACCTTCACAAATGAAGTCTACCAAAGGAAGGACGCAGCAAAGTTCATCATGTCTCCTCCCCTGAAGAGCAAGGCAGATCTCGAGCGACTCTGGAGAGGTATAGCAGTTGGCGAGATCTCAACCGTGGGGAGCGATCACGCGTGTTTCAGTCTCGAACAAAAGACGAGGTCGAAGGTATTCACCGATATCCCAGGGGGGGTTCAAGGAACGGAAAATATCTTGCCCATATTGCTAAACGGAGTGTCGCAAGGACGAATAACCATGGAGCAGCTTGTAAGAGTAACTTCTTTCAATCCTGCGAAGCTCTATGATCTTTATCCGAAGAAGGGAATAATTTCACCCAACGCGGATGCAGACTTGGTCATTATAGATCTCAAAAAGACAATGAAGCTCGAGAAGATGAACCTACACAGCGATCTAGACTACTCTATATATGAGGATGTCAGTGTGGAAGGATATCCCGTGGCAACCATTGCACACGGCGCGCTTGTTTTTGAAGACGGAAAATTCATTGGAACACACGCGAGTGGTGATTATATCTTTCGAAGAATTGTGGAGTCAAATTTCTGCCCTTCGCAAGCTACTATTAAGGAGTCGTCATAAGATGTGTCTCTAACAGTATCACAAAGCCGAAGCGTGTACCTGTTTTCGCCAGGTTTTGACTAGATAATTTTTGTTGTAGAGGAAGCAAAATTGATGCGGTTAGAGAATGTAAGATCGGCAGGTATCGAAATAACCCGTCAATCGTGAATTTTTCATTAAACACTTCTTACGCAAATAAATCAGGAAATAGTCTCACCATATTTTGCACTTCACAAAATAAACCATTTACGTGTGTCACTGACGAAGCCTATTGGGCTACGAACGTCCAGGTGCTTGCCTTTTTGTCAGACTTCATGTCGCTTCTGTTGAAAAGCTAGCCTATCCACTAATTAATTTGATCTGATAATCCTCGTTGACTCTTGCTTCAACTTGTCATTTACCGGTGTAACGATGAAAATTTGATTCTTCAGGCGAAGATTTTTTAGATCTTCCACAGATTGAAGCAATTCAACCATGATAGAAATCGATGGCACCCTTCGACAAAATATCCACTACAAATGGTCGAAAAGTAACAAGCCGATCGCTAGATTAAAACAGGGCGAGAGCGTGAGGATGGAGATCCCGGATTGCTTTGTAAATCAGCTGACAGAGAACTCCACCCTTGAAGATCTGAAGAAGATAGATCCTGATTCCATCGATGGCGCGAGCGGTCCGATCTGGGTAGAAGGCGCTGAAGTAGGCGATACGCTGGAGGTGGACATTCAGGAGGTAAAATCGGGAGCATGGGGATTTTCGATGACGGAGAAGCTCTATGGCTTGCTGAAAGATCGGTTCCCCGACAATTTGACGATCTGGGATATCCACGATGGCTTTGCCGTACCCAGATCCGCGTTCCTCAAGGGAATCAAGTTGCCAACGAACACGTTCCTAGGAGTGATGGGTGTCGCGCCAGCAGAGGGCGAATTTGGAATGATGCCGCCGCAGTATTTCGGTGGGAACATGGATAACAAGTATCTGACCGCGGGATCAAAGCTCTATCTTCCCGTCCTAAATGAGGGAGCCCTTTTCTCTGCCGCAGATCCGCATGCTGCGCAGGGAGACGGCGAAACGGGAGGTACGGGAATCGAGACAAGCGCGACCGTGACGCTGCAGTTTCGAGTTATCAAGGGCGTCAGCATTCGATATCCTCGAGCGCTTGTAAACTTGAATTCTAAGAAATGTTTGCTGACGATGGGAATGTCCGATGATCTTTACAAAGCTTCGCAGATTGCCATGGATGGTATGATCGACGAGTTAGGGCGCTGGGGGATCTCGGGGCCAGAGGGCTACACTCTCTGCAGTCTTGCCGCCGACATGCACATTTCCGAGATGGTGGACGAACCAAATTACGTCGTCTCCATGACGATTCCCATCGACCTGATCGAGAGACGAAGTTGAGCTCGCATTTCTTTTCTGATTGTGTCATCTTCTGAGGGCCCTCAGAAATAGAACAGCTGCAGTGGACAAATCTTGACTGATAACTCGGATGAGATCCTTCGCAGACTGGGAGAAAGAATTGCGACCAGCAACAGAATTCTCTACTATCCCCTGCTGGTGAAGAGCGCCCACGGGTGCGTCATCACTGATGTCAGCGGCAAAGAGTACCTGGATTTCAACGCGAGCTGGACCGTGGCAGGTCTGGGCTACTCCAATCCCGCCGTAATAGACGCGATCAAGTCTGAGATAGAGTCGAGCGCGGGGCTGGCTACCTGCTCCTTTCCCAACGAGACTGTTTTGAAATTTGCCGACGAACTGGCTTCCATCACCCCGGGAGATTTTGCGAAAAAAGTCTGGTTTGGGCATTCCGGGGGTGATGCGTGCGCGGCCGCGTACAAATTGCTCCCACTTTCCACGAAGAGGCCCAGAGTACTGTCTTTTTACGGCGGTATGCACGGCACGGATCTTGCGGGGATCGCGATGGCCGGACATCCCTCGACAGTACGGTTCGGCGTCCCCAGTCTGGTCACCAAGGTACCCTACGCCTACTGCTACCGCTGTCCCTTTGGCCTGGAGTACCCGAGCTGCGGCGTGTACTGCGCCAGCGAATTCATCGAAGACCAGGTCTTCAAGTACGTGAGCGTGCCGGACGAGACCGCCTTCATGATGGTCGAGGCGATGCAAAGCGACGCGGGCGATATTGTCCCGCCCAAAGAGTATCTGAGAAAACTAAAGCAGACCTGCGACAAGTTGGGAATTCTCTTCGTCGCAGACGAAGTAAAGGTGGCGCCGAGCAGGACCGGTAAGCTCTTCGGGGTGGAAAACTACGGAGTGGTCCCAGACGCGGTGGCTATGGGGAAATCGATTGCCTCAGGGATGCCAGTGGGGGCACTGGTTGCGGAGGAGGATCTTTTGGACGGCCCCTTCCTCACCTCGACGCTCGCGGGCAACTCTATATCCGCAGCTGCGGGACTCGCCACCATTCGCCTGCTGAAGAAAGAAAACCTGCTGCAACACGTGGCGGAAGTGGGGGAGCAGCTCAAGGCAAGGCTCGAAGAGATGAAGGAGCGTCACCAGCTGATCGGGGATGTGCGTGGCAGGGGGCTATTCGTTGGAGTGGAGTTTGTCAAGGACAGGAGGACCAAGCTCCCGGCGAAGCAAGAAACTGCAAAGATAGTTTACCGCGCGTGGCAGCTTGGCCTCATCACAGTCTTCGTGGGAGCCGATCAGAACGTGCTGGAGCTCACTCCTCCCCTGATCATCACTCAAGCGGAAATGGAAAAGGGATTGGACATCCTGGAGAAGGCGATTTCGGATGTCGAGAATGGCCTCGTTCCAGATTCGCTAGTGCAGGGCTACACTGGATTTTAATCGGTACCTAAGTCGATTCTTTTAGAAATCTCTTCAGCTGCTCCGAGATAATTTTCTCGTCGTCATCTGCGAGGTACAACGCGTTGATCTCCAAACTGTTTCCACCGTGGTGGTAGAGCCACACCGAGGGATCCCCGTCTCTGAGCTTGTCGTCCAAGCTCGTGACGGCGGAGGCCGACAGTTTTTCGAAAGTGATCTTGAGGCCGAGCTGGTGGTAGCCGATTCCGTCTACCAGCTCTTCGGGCCAGCTTGAAAATTTGAGACCTGAGACGTCGGAGAGGTGCTCTTTTAATTTCTTTATCTTTTGTTGCGCCGGCTCGATCCGCTCCTTGTTGTGGTCCATTTTCTCCCACCTTTGTAGTGCCGCGAGAGTCCCGACAATTTCCTGACGATCGAGCTTGTAGCCCCTCCCCACGCTTTTGTAAAATCCGGGCCTGGGGTCATAGCTCCCGGCCTCCTGACCGATGAAACTGTGCAACGAAACCGCCTCGATTAGGTCCTTTTTGCCGCACACCCATCCAGCGGAGTTGGCGCCCTGAATGTATTTTGCCGCGTAGCAAACGAGATCCGCTCCCATCTTCACGAATCTTCCGAGGAGCTCAATGGGATAAGTTTGCCCCGCCGCGTCCACGATGATCGGTACTCCGTGTTTGTGTCCGATTTCTATGACCTCCTGAAGCAGGATAATGTCACTTCTCGAGTCAGGAATGTCTGGGACCTGGAAATGAATCGCAGCCGTCCTGTCGGAGAAAGCCGCTTCTAGATGTTCCGGACGGGCTCCCCACACTTCATGACCGATCTGTACTAATTTTCCGCCGGCAACCTCCATGCTCCTGTCGTACATCCCGAGATCGCCGCTGTGTGCGCCTCTAAGATTGCGCTGGATTATGATCTCGTTTTTCATGCCCGAAGTATCAGGAAGGCGTCTCATCTTTTCAGGATCCTTTCCCGCGATGCATGCGGCGGCGGACAACACTAGCGCGGCGAAAGATCCGCTGGTAACGTGGGCGGCTTCTGCGGAGCAGATGCGGGCGATCTGCCTTCCGACTTTGTCCTCCAGCTCCCACAATCCGCACCAGTTGTTGGTCGCCTCCTCCATGGCGTCGAGTACCTCTCTTGGAATTACAGAGCCCCCAAGGCGGGTTACCGGAAACTGTCCGTTCACAACTCTCCTGACACCCAGATCTTTGTACGATACGTTCATAGTATCTCTAGATCTTTTCCTTAGAAAAGCCGCGTTCAGAATACTATTTTTAATGTTGAGGTCAGCATGCTACAGTCCGCTGCTAGCTAAGTCCGCAGAGTTATCTCATCTTTTTCTGCTTACTAGCTTTTCAATTTTCGACTGGGGCGTCAGCTAATGAATATTTGAGAACGACGTTCCTGCTTCTTAGTTCATCGAGAAATCTCCAGAGCGAAACACCAGCAATGCTAGACGACTGTATTAATGGGATTACGTGCAAATACGACGGGCATCGCAATTGGACTGGAGCTCTGCAAACTCTATTTTAACCAGATATTTTGCACTAACGAAGCGGTCCTTAGATGATGAAATCAGAAAGCAGCTTAGAGACAAAGAACTTTTTCGAAGACATGAAGGAGAAAAGTGCCATAATCACCGGGTCGACAAAGGGGATTGGACTAGAGATTGCCAAAATCATGCTGTCTTCGGGGGCAAACGTTCTCGTAAATTCCCGAAATCAGAAGGACGTGGAAACCACAATCAAAAAGTTGCAATCGGATCCTCAAGCAAAAGGCTCCGTAAAAGGGCTTGATTGTGACGTAGGTCTCTTTGAAAATTGCCAAAAACTGGCAGAGTTTGCTGTCGAAAGCTTTGGCAAAATCGATGTCCTTGTTAACAACGCCGGAACGTCCATGATCAGCGATAGCCTGGAGCTGAAGAAAGACGACTGGGAAAGAACGATCAGAACCAATCTCTCTGGCCCCTTCTTTCTGTCTCAGGCCTGTGGCAAGATAATGGCGAAGAACCACGGTGGATCGATTGTCAATATCTCCTCAATGTTCGGAAGCGGTGGGGTGCCTAAAAGGCTCGCATACTGCTCGTCAAAGTTCGGACTGAATGGCTTGACCAAGACCCTGGCTGCGGAGTGGGCCCATTACAACATCAGAGTCAACGCAGTTTCTCCAGGATACATCGAGACGCCAATGGATCAGGGCGATCAGACTTCTGGCGGATACACCGTCGAAGACATCAAGCGAAGGGCCCCGATGGGAAGGTACGGCACCTCTCGAGAGGTGGCGCAGGTCGTTTTGTTTCTGGCGTCGGATCTGTCGTCTTACATCACCGGAACCAATATACTCGTGGACGGAGGATGGATCAGTTATATTGGCTGGGAAAAGTTGCTGAACGAGATAAGATAGGCATGCATTGAGTAGGCTCCAGACGTCTGTTTTCAGAATTGAAAGTCGTAGCTGGACTAATTATAGACTCACTTTCAGTGCACAGCCACGTACTTTCCCTCGCTTGATTTCTCAATTATATTATGAACAGTCAATCTCCGTAGAATTCTGGACAGAATTTCTTGGTGAAAGTTGGATGCCTGCCTTAGCTCGGTGAATGAAACCGGATTTCTATTCGAGCAAATCAAGCTGCAAACAGAATACTCCTTGTCCGTTAATTCGACACAGTTCCCTGTCTGCGGGTTGCAACAAAGGGGCATCATCAATCGGGACAAGAAGGGGGAGAGGAGTTATTTATAGACTAACCAAAAAATGCGCATGACTACGACCTCGCCAAACGCTTCCTCCTCCTTCGACGTAATCGTTGTCGGAGCGGGCCACAACGGACTGGTCACCGCCGCCTATCTCGCAAAAGCGGGTATGAAAGTTCTCGTTCTGGAGTCGAGACCGGTCGTTGGAGGAGCCTGCGTTACCGAACAGCTTTTCCCCGGTTTTTCGTTTTCAACGTGTGCTTATCTCTGCTACTTCTTGCAGGACAAAGTCGTGGAGGATCTGGAGCTGAGAAAGTTCGGGTTTGAGGTTTTCCCAATCGATCCGTACCATTTCGTACCGTTCGACGACGGCCGCTACATCTTCACGTGGAGGGACTTTGAGAAATCATGCAAAGAGATAGGAAAGATCAGTGGCAGAGACGAAGCCGGATACAGAAAGTGGACAGAGTTCTGGCGAAAAGCCGCGGCCCTGTATCACCCCTTTTTTCTTCGCGAGCCCCCCAGAGTTGATGAAGTAACCTCTCTCGCCAAGAAAACTCACTCAGACGAAGTACTTGAAAGACTTCTAAACTCAAAAATGAGTGAACTTGTCGATGAATTTTTCGCTGATGAATCTCTTAAGGGATATTTTGTAAATCTGGGACAGGATTTGGGCGATCCAGATGCGGTGGGCGGCCCTCTGTCAATGGTTTACCAGTACTGTTCAAAGTTTAGCTCTCCATCAAATGT
>JASHPQ010000104.1 GCA_030037995.1 Nitrososphaerales archaeon
GCTATTGTCAAGGGGGAGGCTGGAGAGACTGGCGCCGAAGTTCTTGAGCAGGAGGTCTGGGAGCGCGTAGAAAATGATGATCGTCAGAAACCCGTAGAATGCGGCGTAAGTGGTTCTAGAAAGGAAGACATCAAAGTCTATGCCGAAGATCTTTGTGGTCAAGGTTTTTCTTACACGCTCGCCGACTCTGGGATTTGCATCAACGGTGGTGACGACTCTGACTGGCTGAAATCGAGGTTGATGGAGTAAGTTCCACTAGAGAGACCCCTGCCATGAAGATAAGAAATCGGAATGGTCAACTCGAACGATTGCTGGTTCTGACCCTGCACGAAATTGAGAGGGGCTGACACAGATGCATAATTTCCCATCGGACTTCCGGGAATCTCTGTCAAACTGGCGTTCAACCACAAGGTACCTGCGGACAAGGGAGAAGTGTTCTGCCACGTAAGTACGAGAGGAACGTCGATCGCCTGTCCATTCAGCGACAGCTGTTCTGCCGATTCGTTGAGATTTGCGGTGAGGTCTCCTAGAATCGGACCCGCGGTCGTGTTTGCTGATTTTGTAATGTTGATCCCCAAAAGGGGCACCATATGCGCTGAGACAGTCGTCGTTATAGATAGCTCTGTCGAATTGACCATAGCTTCCCGAAGCGCGCTCGCGTCGCCCAGTAGACCTTTAAAACTCAACGGGATGGAGACATTAACGCTCTTGGATTCGTTCGGCGGTATGAGATATGCGCCCGAATCAAAAATCCCAATGGTGGCATTGTCCAGTGTCACGTTTCCGAGCAGCTCAAGAGTGAGGGGAAACGTCATCTTGTTGGGCACGGTCAGTCCAGAAATCACAAGGGTTGATCCGTTCAGAGCGACACTGAGCTCGCCTGTTCCATTAGAGCCTACCGAAGCAGTGAGGGCGCCGTACTCCTCATAACCGGAATAGGCGGCCGTGGCTGCGATAGCTACTGTTGCGACGATGAGGGCGAGAGATACCAGCTTAAGCGCCTTGGAGATGAAGGTCGCTTCCCTCGGCAATGAAAGCGCACCGCAGCAACCAGGAGAAATGCAGTTTTAGTTGTCAGCGGGGACTTCTAGGACCTGAGCCTGCTTTGATTTCCCCGTGACATCAACACTCGAAACCATGCCCGTCGCCTTGTCCACCTTGAAGGTCACGACGCCGACGCCCCGATCGACTTTCATGAACTCGACTCCCCTCAGAAGAAAAGTAGAGCCCACCCATCCCATGATTCCCAGAAACATTACGATTATCGCAGCCTGCAGGAGGGAGTTCAAACTACCCACGAAATCCGCACTCGCGGAATTGAAATCGCTCTGAGCCAGTCCCATATACACGCCGTAGACATCAAAGGCAATGAGAAAAGTCGCCGCGAGCATAACCGCGCCTATAATCGTGATAATTAGCCCAGTCGATCCCGACTTGTGGGAAAACAATTCCAAAATAAAATATCGTGGCAAAAAAGTGATTTTCGTTATAAATCAGTTGAGAGCACCGAATACTGTTTGCAGATCTCATTTCGCGCTCTGTACTTCTTGATGTCTGAATCTACCTGCGACAAAAATCACTATCCGCACGACAATGTAGAAGAGGATAAAAAAAGTCGAGGAGTACAGAAATCCCGTCAGCAGGTAGTTGACGATCGCGAACTCTGCAAAGTGGTGTATGTAAAGTTCGTAGCCTGCGCCGACGATCACGAATGCCAGATAAATCAGGCCGAACCGGATCTTCATGCGCTCAAATTGACTCATTCAGGAAGCGGAGTAATCAGTTTTTGCGGATTCTCTCAAGGGTCGAACTTTGCCTGGATTGGCTAGTCGTTTAAAGGTGGAACCTTCAAAGGTTTTAGGAAATTGAGACCTGACTTTCCGGTTTGAACAGGGGTATCACGATATTGCAGGTCCCGTTGGCTACAGTTAGGGTCCTCTCATATGGATGACAGTTCGAAAGATTGGTAGTATTGTTAGAGTCAGCATACCGGCTCAGACGGAATCAAAGCTTGACATAAAAGCAAAAGCACGCTCGCGCGTGGCAAGCATCTAGGGGGGGCCCCCTCCGAGGCAACGCAAGCGGGGGCAAGCAATAGCAAAAAGTAATCCGAGTACATAATCTACAGAGGATCAGCTTTCTTCAGTCCAATTGATTAGAAAGGTCGACCAATTGAAGCTCCTTATTCCCATCATTGACGGTCAAGCCCTAAATCCTTGGCAGCATGCGCGAGCCGGCTTTAGGGCTTCTTTTTTTGCGACGGTTGCGTTAAACAGTTTATGCGCGGTTAATCAAAATATGTTGACTAGGTTCATTAGATATTCTTTGCACTCGTCGATCTCGCGTTAAAAAAGAGCGTGTGTGTTCAAACAGTGAGCAGCAGAACCGAACAGATCACCAGCGAAGTACGAAGGTTGGTTATGACGGCGAGGAGCCTACAGGCGCAGCTAGACCAATCCATCCCAAAGAAAACCCATGAAGAAGTAGTCGCAAGGATGCAGGGGACCATTGACGGAATGGCAGCCGAACTGAGGAGGACGAAATCTCAGTTGGAAGAGACCCAGACGATCGGACAGGGTCTCGCATTACTAAGCAAGCAGGTCGCATCTTCAGGCGACACGATCAAGGAAGCAACCGTGAAACTGTCCGAAGTAACGGTGCCCAACCAGGTTTTCCAGCAGGCGATGGCGAAGATTTCGGAGCTCGAGCAGGTAGTCTCCAGAAAAGACCAAGAGATCCGCGCTATCAACGAGCAAACCGTGCCGAAAGAACATTACATCCGTGCCGAATCCAGAATATCTGAGCTCGAGAGCATCCTCTCAAACTCGATGCCAAAGACAGAATTCGAGGACCTGTCCCAACAAATCAATTCCCTGACCAAAGCAGCCCCGGTAATTCAAACACCGGGAACGGAAGAGCTTCCCTTGCACAATCCTGTACCCCAGACCGTTCAAATAACAGCCAACTAAAAGAAGGCCTCCCCATAAGTGGAGGTCTCTTCTCTCTTTTTTCTCTATTTCTAGGATAAGGGCTCAGGACTGATCTCTACCACTTCGAGTATCTAGAATCCGGATCTCCGCATCTCAAGGTTAATTGAAGATTCCGAGATAGCTCTTTCCTCGGACAGTCGACGTTTTTTGTCTATTACTCTGAAGTATGCCCCCATTGTGGAGGCGAACTCTATTTCCAAGGATTACGGCCAGGTAAAAGCCCTTTCAAACTTGGACCTCAAGCTCTTACCCGGCGAGATTTACGGCCTTCTGGGACCGAATGGAGCTGGGAAGAGCACCCTGATCAAAATTATTGCCGGATTATTGGCCCCCTCCTCGGGCTCCCTGCACGTGATGGGACTGGATCCCTCAACCGATCCTACCGGGGTGAAATCGAAGATCGGTTACGTCCCCGAAAGTTCCACTCTCTATGATTCCCTCACCCCGCGGGATTTTTTCGAGTTCATCTCGTCGATCCGCAAAACGGATCCCAAGCTCGCTTCAGAAAGAATCAAGACGCTAATTCCGGCGTTTGGAATCGATCAGTACTATGATTCTCCGATCGCGACTTTATCGATGGGAACAAAACAGAAGATCTCGATAATTGCCGCGCTCTTGCACGAACCGCCGTTGTTGCTTTTGGACGAACCTTTGAACGGTCTGGACGCGCGGAGCTCTCGAATCGTGAAGGACATCATCTCGTTGCACGCAAAGAAAAATCACGGAGCAGTCTTATTCTCGACGCACATCATGGAGGTGGCCGAAAACGTTTGTGACAGAATCGGGATCATCTACGAGGGGAGGATTGTCGCGGAAGGCTCTCTCGACGATTTGAGGCGTAAGGCGCTCTCGGTGGGAGGTGGCTCCTCCAAAGCGGACCGAGCTGGCGGATCCGTGGATACCCTCGAAGAAGTATTTCTCAAGCTGACTCACGAGCAAGAGGAGATTCAAGAAACAATCAGGACGTTAAGAGCCGCTTTCTTTGGCGAAGAGAAGTCGGATTAATGATCGACCAACATCAGTGAACCTTGCCATATGAAACTCCGAGAAGCCTGGAGCCTGAGTAGATATCCCTACCGCGAGGTTGCTTACCGCTCCATCGAGACCAGCCGCGGCTCTACCTCCGGGTACGGGCTGCACGGCCAAGACTTGAAGAAAAGATTTGACAGGACAATAGGAAGCGCCAGAACAAGCAAAATTGCCTTCGCGGTACTGGGAACGATCGGCGCGTGCTTTCCTTTCCTGGAATACGTTGTTTCACCCACGCCGGAAGCGCTCGTCAGTGGCATCTCCCTTAGCCTCGCGATCAGCCTCGCTTACATCGTATTTTACTCCCTTCAGATACTTCCCTCTTTCTCGAGTGGAGAGTCGTATGTCCTGCTCCGATCCCTCCCCCTCAGTGATCGCGATTTTTCGATTGTGGCGATGCTCTCATTTGTCAGAACATTTGACTACATTGCTCTCACGACGACGGTAGTGCAGGTGGGCGCGGTAGCGATACTTACAGGATCCTGGATCGCGACGATCATGATGCTGGCCGGGGCCACAATGAATCTCGTTTTCGCAATGGCGATCGCGCTTTGGTTTTCAGGGATCTTTTACAGAAACGTGACGAAAGGAGGGAGATCCCTGACTGCGAAGATCGGGCGGGCTCTCTTTTTGGTCACATGGGGAATCGCCGCGATGAGCATTGCATTCTTGTTTAACTTCATAAGTTACGTACTGCCATACTTTACGGGTGCCATCCTCGGCGTTGTAACCGAGCCGATCGGTCTAGTTCTCTCCGTGATGCACCCGTTCTCAACGGGACTGGCCATTACTGACGTGGTGTATCCCTTGCTCTACACCTCTGCCCCGCCTGTCAGAGCGGTGCTGCTGGTTCCGAGGTACGTCCCGCCGCTGCTCTCGTACTTCGCCACCTTTGGTTATTTCGGCCTGAGTTTTCTTGTGGCTCGAAAGACTTTTCGATCGGTCTCGGAGACCACACATGGCTTTGGGTTGGGCAGTACGAAGCGACAGATAGTCGACTTTTCACTAAAATTGCAAAAGCCCCTTCTAGCTTATGTTCTGAAGGATCTTCGGTTAGCGTCAAAGAATCCCTCGCTCGCATTTTTCTACGCTACTCCTCTATTCGAGGTGATCACTCTGGCTGTGGTGACAGTGCAGTTTCCCACGATGCACGCAACTTCCATGATTATCGCCACCGTGCTGGGTTGCTTCTTCACTCTCATGATCTGCTCGACCCTTTTGAATACTGAAGGGGCGGGCCTGGAATACACTCTCTCGCTGCCTCTTCGCGGTAGAACGATCATTAACGCCAAGGCTTTCATCGCCAGCCTGATGTACACGCCGGTCCCAATCGCCTTGCTAATGATCGGTATGTACAAGCAGGTTAGCTCGCCATTTACCCTACTGATCCCGTTTGTGGAAGCTGCCTCCGTGGTTGCGGCTTGTGTATTCCAGATCGCCTTCTTCGTGAAGCCACGCAGAGTAAAGAACGATCAAGGATCGAGCGAAGTCATTCAGGCAGAAGGATTCAGCATCATGGCGGGGTCGGACGTGAAGCGCTTGATGGAATCATTTGCGATCTCGTCTCTGGTCCTCCTCTTACCGGTAATAGCCTATTCCGTAGCGTTCTCTCTCAGTCTTAATCACGAGCTATCCATAGTAGTAATGACTTGTTTCTGCGTCGGTGAGCTGGCGACGGTTCTCGCGCTTGTCAGAAGAGCCGTAAGATAAGTGAGACACCAAGCAGCTCTTAACGGATCTTCAGAAGTCTTGTTTGAGTAACAGGGAGATCATCCCGATGCCGGAAAGAACAATGCCGGCAACGAAAAAGTATTGTCCTGGGTAAAGGAAATTATCTGTGGCTCCCACTGACATGTAGCTTCCGACCACGAAGAGCAAGCCACTACTCATTAAGATCAGATTTAGCTTGCTGATCGGATTCTGCGCGACTCGTTGTTCTTCCAAATGCTGATCTCTGACGAGAGCTGATGCCAGAGGACTCTGCTATATACATGCCACTTTTTAGAGATTTCAAGTCACAGAATGAAGCTTTGGAGAGCTACAGTCGCTCGACCTCGCGACTGGACTCTTTGATCCTGGAGAGGATCTTCTTCTGAGAGTAGAGAACTGCACTTCCGATTGAGAGAGCGACCGATACCAGAAACAGAGGAGAAGACACAAGTGAGATTGTAAATCTGGCGAGAGTCGACAAAACCGGCCCGGAAAAGTTGGTCCCGAGAACCGTCTCGAGGGCAGCTCCATAGAGAAATCCGATCGATGGGATCCCAAGAAAAACCAGTGGGTGTTTTACAGCCACGTAATTCATGAACTTGGTTTCGAAGTAGGAACGCACCACTTTTGATTGCGGTTTAACCTGCAGGACACTCGAAGATGTTATTGGGTACTCCCTGATGCGAAGCCCCTGCTGGTCGGCAAACTCTAGCACCTCTTTTTCGACCACGACGCTCCCGGTTCCGGCCGGAGAGATCATTGCGAGGGCTTTCCTGCTGTAGGCCCGAAAGAGCGACCCCCTGTCGACGATATGGCCTTCGTGACGGGCCGTCTCCACGGTATCCCGGTCGTAGTTTGATCCGATCGCGATATCCACTCCTTCCTTCTGCACAGAATCGAGTAGCTTGGACGCATCGATAAGGGTGAAATTAGAATCTACGCCCACAGTGAGCAAGGCTTCTGCCTTGAGCTTCTTGGCGGCCAGATAAATCGATGTGACTGCGTCAGACCTGCCTAGCTCCCTGGGATGCCTGATCACGCGGCAACCCATTTTTCGCGCGATTTCCTCCGTGGAGTCAGACGAGCCGTCATCACATACTACGATATCCGCCCCCAGAGGCAACATCCTCACAATCGTCCTGGCAATCGTCCCTTCAGAGTTGTGACAGGGAATTCCTACAATTACACCGGATGATTTCATCTCAGGTTTCTTTGCTACATTCTCCTCAGGAGATCCTTTTGCTTCGCGAGATACGCTCTCTTCTACCACCTGCTTTACATCTGCGGTGGGATCTTTACGCCAGAAAAACTTCTCGGCAGGGGTCTGGGACATGGTTCACACAAGGTCCGGGAAGCCCTCGAACGAATATCGGAATTGTGTTACCGGAAACGGAGACTCGAAGTAACACCACGAGGACGCTTCGAGGGGCCGATGGATATCGAGAATAGATAGTATACTGATTCCACATCAAAGAGGCACGACAAGAGTGGGGAATCGGCTGGAATACCAGCTAGTGAAGAGTCTAGTCATTGAGGCTGTACGGCTTCCGATACAGCTTCAATGGCCACCCTCAGTTCTCAGTGCCCTAATTCTCCAGTGCCAGTCCTTTCTCTTCCAAGGCTTTTCTTATCTTCCACGGATTCAGTGGCATTTCTACGTGGGTAACACCCGCGTAAGAAAGTGCATCCACGACGGCGTTCACGAAGGCGGCAGGCGACCCAACCGTGGCAGACTCCCCTACTCCCTTGGTTCCCAGAGGATGATGAGGACAGGGCGTGACCGTCTTGTCCGTTTCCCACTTTGGAGTCTCCACGGCCGTGGGAATGAGATAGTCCATAAAGTTCCCGCCATAGACGTTGCCGTCCTCGTCGTACTTGATCTCCTCGAGGAACGAGGTACCGAATCCCATAGTAAGAGCTCCTTGGATCTGTCCGTCCACGATCAGGGGGTTTATGATATTGCCGCAGTCGTCCACGGCAATGAAACGCCTGACCTTCGCCTCGCCGGTGCCCCTGTCGATGTCAACTACACAGATGTAGCTGCCGAACGGGAACGTCATGTTGGGTGGGTCGTAATAGTCCACCGCCTCCAGTCCCGCCTCGACGCCTGGCGGGTGGTTGGTGTATGCGGCAAAAGCGATCTCCTGAATTGTCTTGCCCCGATCTGGGGAGCCCTTCACGTAGAACCGCCCCCTTTCCCATTGGAGGTCCTCCTCCCTTGCTTCCAAGAGATAGGCGGCTATTTTCTTTGCCTTGTCACGGATCTTCCTCGAGGCCATGGAACAAGCAGCGCCGGCTGTGGGGGTGCTCCTGCTGGCATAAGTTCCCAGACCGTAGGGAGCGGTGTCAGTGTCGCCTTCCTCGACGATGATATCATCCGTTGGGATTCCGAGCTCCTCCGCGATTATCTGAGAATAGGTCGTCTGATGCCCCTGGCCCTGAGACTTTGTGCCAAATCTCGCGATGACCTTTCCGGTCGGATGGATCCTGATCTCCGCGCTATCGAACATTTTCAGACCGAGAATGTCAAAGTCGTGCGATGGCCCTGCCCCCACAATCTCAGTGAAACTGCTGATTCCAATCCCCATCAACTCGCCCTTCTTGCGCTTCTCTACCTGCTCCTTGCGCAGATCGTAGTAGCCGATCCGATCCATTGCCTTTTTCAGCGCGCCAGCATAGTTGCCGCTGTCGTACGTCCAGCCCAATACGGATTTGTAGGGGAACTTTTCCGGGGCTATGAAGTTCTTCAACCGTAGCTCCGCGGGATCCATTCCAATCTTGTGCGCGAGCACGTCCACCATCCTCTCGATCACGTACACCGCCTCTGTGACCCTGAAGGAGCAGCGATAAGTAATCCCGCCCTGAGGCTTGTTGGTGTAGGCGGCGTCCACTTCGCAGAATGCATTTTTCAAATCGTACGATCCGGTAACGATACTGAAGAGTCCTACAGGGAATTTCGTTGGATTTGCGTCGCCGTGAAAAGCACCATGGTCGCTTATCGTTTTGATTTTTACGGCGACTATCGTGCCGTCTTTCTTCGCAGCGATCTCCCCGGACATGTGAAAGTCTCGCCCGAAGGCCGTCGAGGGTTGGTCGTCAGACCGATCGTTTATCCACTTCACGGGATGCCCAGTTAGAATCGAGCCCACGGCCGCGACGATGTAGCCGGGGTACACGTAAACCTTCCCTCCAAACCCGCCACCGATGTCAGGGGATATGATGCGAATCTTGTTTTCGGGAATCTTCGTCACTAGGGCCGCGACCGTCCTGACGGCGTGCGGCGCCTGCGTTGTCATCCACAAAGTAAGGTGGCCCTCCACCGGATCGAAATCTGCGACGCATCCACAGGTCTCCATGTACGATACGTGAATCCTCGGATAGTACATGTCCTGTTTCACGACGATGTCGGCTCCGGCAATTGCCTGGTCGGTCGCGGCGCGGTCTCCGACCTCCCAGTGGAAGATGTGGTTTGTTCCTTTGTCTGGCCTTACAATCGGCGTGTCTTTTTCGAGCGCTTTGAAAGGATCGGAAACTGCGGGAAGAGGGTCGTAATCGACATCGACCAAGGCGACGGCGTCCGCGGCCGCATATCTATCAGTCGCGACGATTCCGACGACTTCCTGCGTCTGAAAGACCACTTTTTCCGTCGGCAAGACCATCATCCTGTCATACGCAAGTGTGGGAATCCAGTCGAGGCCGAGCCCCTTCAAATCGTTGCCCGTGATTACGGCGACCACGCCGGGCACGGCTTTGGCCTTGTCCGTGTTAATGCTCTTGATATTTGCATGGGCGTACGGACTGCGGACAAAGTCCAAGAACAGCATGCCGTTCAGCTTAATGTCGTCGACATAATGACCCCGCCCGCGAATCAGCGAAGGGTCTTCTTTCCTCTTGATCGGGTGCCCCATTCCATGAATTACGATCGGAGGTGCTTCTATTGTTGCCATTTTTTCACACCCTCTCTTTTCCGCTACCTTGCGGGTACCTCCACCTGTTGCTGTCTCATCTTTTCGGCGGCGTACTGTATTGCCTCAACTATCTTCACGTATCCCGTGCAACGACAGAGGTTTCCGGAGATGCCCCTCCTGATTTCCTCCTCAGTAGGATCTGGATTCTTTTTCAAGAGCTCCACGGAAGCCATCATCATTCCTGGCGTGCAGTAGCCGCACTGCAGGCCGTGTCTCTCCCAGAATCCCTCTTGAATCGGATGCAGCTTCCCCCCTTGCGCGAGCCCCTCCACAGTCGTCACCGAGCGCCGGTTAGCCTGCACCGCAAAAACAGTGCAGGACTTTACCGCAGTGCCATCGAGAAGCACCGTGCAAGCTCCGCAGTTTGAAGTATCGCATCCGATGTGAGTTCCGGTGAGGTTCAGCGTTTCACGAAGAAAGTGCACGAGTAGCAACCGCGGCTCCACCTGCGCCTTCTGCTCCTGACCGTTCACGGAGACCGAAATGTCCATTTTGGCCGCCATCTACATCGCACTTCCTCCAACAGCCCTTTGCTGAGCCCGCTTCAATGCCCTAACTGTAAGCACTTTGATCATCTCCTTCTTGTACTCGGCGGGTCCACGAAGATCAGCTACGGGACTCGACTTGTCGGAAGCAAGCTCCCCGGCCTTTGCGAGAACGTTCGGATCGCCGAGGCTTTTCCCTTTGAGATAATCCTCCGCTCCGGTAGCCTTGAGGGCGGTCGGTCCTACGGCGGTGAGACCTAATCCCGCCTTTTGGCACGTTCCGTCATGATTCAAGAAAATCTGGGCCGCAACACCCACTATGGCGAAGTCTCCGACCCTCTTTTCTAGCTTCAGGTAGGCGCCACCGCTACCGGGAGCATAGGCAGGTACCGCGATCTCAGTTAATATCTCGTCATGGGAAAGCGCGGTAGTGAACGAGTCTACAAAAAAGTCCTGCGCCCTAAAACTTCTCCTCGACGCGCCGGGTCCGACCGCAGTCATTCGCGCCTCGAGAGCGAGCATCGTAGCGGGCAGATCGTTTGCCGGATCGGCGTGACTGACATTTCCGCCAGCGGTCCCGCGGTTCCTCACCAGCGGATCCGCAATGTTCATCGCGGTATCGTGGAGAACGCCGTATTTTGATTTCAAGAGAGGGGAAGCTTCAAGATCCGCTACCCTCGTCATGGCCCCGATTTTCAGCATTCCATCAGCTTCCCGGATGTAGCTGAGGTTCTCTACTCGGTTCAGATCAATCAAATGGGTAGGTTGTCCCAAGCGAAGTTTCATGACCGGTATCAAGCTCTGACCCCCTGCGAGGATCTTGGCATTTTCGCCGGATTTCTGCAGAAGAGAGAGCGCTTCCTGAAGGGTCGCTGGTTCGTAGTACTCAAAAGAAGGCGGTATCATTCAAACTCCAATCCCGCAAAACCGGGCGGCACTATTATAGTTATTCCAAATTCCCGAAGCGTTTTTGCATTTTTTCGAATGAGTAATGGCAAGGAAAACCGTTTTCTAGAACAATCCCCGTCTTGAGATCATATAATCCGATCACACGGTATGAAGACAAAAATTGAGAGAAGAGAGAGCGCAGGCCAGGGGTTCGACCGCCGTAGAAAAAGTCGGAGACCTTCAGGAGATTTTTGAAAAGTCAAAGTACGTTGCTGACCCCCATATTGCGATGTCCGTATTTCTTGCTTTGAAACTGGGGAAACCCTTGCTCGTTGAGGGTGATCCCGGTTGCGGCAAGACGGAGATAGCCAAGGTGCTTGCCGAGGGGCTTCACACGCAATTGATTCGATTGCAGTGCTACGAGGGGCTCGACGTTAACTCCACCATCTATGAGTGGGACTACCTCAGACAGCTGATTTCAATAAGGATCGAGGAGCAGAAAGAGACATCAACGGAAGAGTTAGAGCAAAAAATATTCAGTGAACGGTTTCTACTAAAGAGGCCGCTTCTCGAAGCGGTACTGAGTGATGGTAAGGTACCGCCGGTACTTCTCATCGACGAAATCGATAGGGCGGATGAGGAATTTGAAGGATTCCTGCTTGAGCTCCTCGCCGAGTTCCAAGTGACTGTCCCGGAGCTGGGGACATTTAAGGCAAAGCAAAAGCCGATCATAATCATCACATCCAATCACACAAGGGAGCTGGGGGATGGCTTGAGGAGACGTTGTCTGTATCTGTACCTCTCCTATCCCAGTTTTGAGAAAGAGCTCAAGATAGTGAAGCTGAAGGTGCCTGGGATTGAAGAAAAGCTCGCGGAGGATATCGTACGCGCGGTGGCGAAGATCCGCTCGATGGAGGAGGTCATTAGAAAACCCGGCACCTCCGAAACCTTGGACTGGGCGGAAGCTCTGGAGGCTCTCGGCGAGACGAGACTGACTGCTGACGTGGCTAGAGATACCATCACTTGCGTGCTGAAGAATTCGGACGAGCTGTCTCTGCTCACGGGAGACCGGCTGCACGCCATCCTCCCAAAGGACTGAACGGGTTTGAGTGGAAATCGTCCTGACGAGAAAGCAGGTTCTTCTCCCTCTTTCGTGGAGCGGCTCGTCGAGTTTTGCCAGATCCTCAGGAAAGAGGGCTACGGTGTTACGCCCGCGGAAACGCAGGACGCCGCACAGGCCGTGATGGCGATTGATCTCTCGCGACCCGAAGATCTTCACGACGCACTAAAGTCCTCGTTGGTAAAAAGGTCCGAAGACTACAGCAGGTTCGATGAACTGTTCAAGACATTCTGGCTCTCAAAACGACTCGTAAACAGGACAGAAAATCCCCTGGGAAGGATATCTGTAGCCGGAGGCAAGAAGATCGAGAGGACGCTCTGGATCCCCAATTCCAAATCAAACCAGATCGGGAGGGGAAGAATAACGGCGGGCAGCATGTTCAGCTCGACGAGCCCTAATGCAGAGGATGCCGGCAAGATGCTAGGGATCTACAGCCCTCTGGAGACGACCAGTCGTAAGAGCTTCGAAGATCTCAATCTCGCAGATGATCGGGCACTCTTGAAGAGAGGACTTAGAAGCTTCGCGAGGGCCACTGCGACGCGCCCCGGGAGGAGGTACTTCGCTTCGCGGGCTGGCGAAAGGTTCGATTTCAGGCGAACGCTCCGGAAGAATCTGAAAACCGGCGGGCACGCAGTCGAGATTGAACTCCGGAAGAGAAAGCTCTCGAAGTCACGTCTCGTGGTTCTCTGCGACATAAGCGGGTCAATGGATTCGTACAGCGGTCGCGTCCTAAAACTGATCTATCTTCTGGGCAATACGATCAGGGGCTCTCAGGTGTTCGGGTTCAGTACGAGGGTCGTTCCATTGAATCGCTACCTTCAGGGAAAATCTTTGAGAGAGGCATCGCACCTCGTTTCGGAGAACATCGATATCTGGAGCAGCGGGACACGGATCGGCTCTGCCCTGGGGGATCTATTGTCGAATCACTCTGGCCTCCTGAGATCCTCGACCGTCTTCATTGTAATCAGTGACGGATGGGAGCTCGGAGATCTTGAGATCTTGCGTTCGAGGCTGAACGAAATTAGCCGCAGGGTAGCCAGGATCGTCTGGTTGAATCCACAGGCCGATAGCCCGGATTACGTGCCCCTGGCCGAAGGAATGAAAAACTCTCTTCCATATATTGACACCTTCGCGGGCCTCGATGTCCTCTCCAATAGGGTCAAGTTTAGGCGTGCCTTTGGCCCGGGAACTTCAAAGATTATGCAATGACGCGATCCACCTGCTCAAGGAAGTAGACATCCGGCTGATAGATCAGTCCTGCACTTTTGCGCATTTCCATTTAGATTTCCCCATTGCGTAAACTCGCGAGCCTTTGGAAGGTCTCCCCACTCGGTGGTGAGGACGGGTATCTCATCCGGCCTTTCGGAGCTGCGAAATCCACCATTTGAGCCGAGCTCCTTTCGTTTTGCAGTGTGCGCATCAAAAACGGCCTTCCTGTGATTGTAGTCCTTCATTCTGTGCCTAGCTAGAAGATAGGACATTATACACAAACATGAAGCCACATTGTACAAGCGTCTTGTTTCTAGTGAACCACTCAGATCAACTAAAATTAATGGCTGGCAACTGATTTATAGTTCCAGTGCCCAAATTCCCTTTCAACAAGAGAGATCGCTGACGTCCCACGATATTCTTTTGAGACAGCTGGAACTTGGGTCGAGTGACATTCCATTTGTGGTAGTGGGCGTTTTGAAGACCGATGGCCCCACGGCCATAAAAGCCGGTAACAAGGCGATAATTCTCGCGGACGGCTCGATCGAGGGATGGGTCGGTGGCCACTGTACTGAAAATGATATCGTCGCTAGCGCGCTCGCATGTTTGCGGGAGGGTGTTTCGCGTTCGCTCAACCTGACGACCTGCCAGGGAGGTCGAATGGATGTCTATATGGAGCCGTATCTCCCGAAGAGGAAGCTGCTCATCTTCGGTCACGTGCCGATTGCTTCCGCACTCTCGCGGCTAGCCAGATCGCTCAACTTCAGCGTTACCATCGTGGACAAGACTGCCTCCAAGGGGAGATTTCCCGACGCGGATCACATCTTGGAATCCATTGAAGGGCTGGAGGATCAGAGCTTCAGTCGCTCTCAGACTTTCGCGGTTCTTGCGACGATGGGAGAAAAAGATCAGGAGTATGCAGAGAAACTCTCGCGGCTCGGTTTGCGGTACATTGGGGTGGTTGCGGGGAAGAAACGGGCTAGCGAAGTCATCTCGTACCTACGAGCTGCGGGCCTTTCGGAGAAGGAGATATCAAGAGTGAAGTCTCCCGCCGGGATATACATTAGGGCAGTAACTGCAGAAGAGATTGCCCTTAGCATTATGGCGGAGATTATCGAACTATCCAGGGAGACGAAAGAGCGGGAGATCTTGCCGGAATCTGCCACGCACGAGCAAATGAGTCACCAAGATACCCCGGCTATTGACCCGGTCTGCGGAATGACAGTAGACAAGGCCTTCGCCGCATTCACTGCCGACTTCCAAGGAAAGACAGTGTACTTTTGTTGCGAAAGTTGCAAGAATTCATTTGTCAGTGGCCCCCAGAAGTACATTCTGCGACAGAATAATTGAGTCAAGTCGGGCAACCGATGAAGATCTACTAATGCGCTGAAGGATCGTTGCAGTAGAGTTCATGTCCTTTTTCCTTCGCGAACTATTCCTTATTCTTGAGTGACCTGTAAGAGAAGCAGCTGCATCGCGCACTACGATGAGGGGAGCTTCAATTTAGAGCCGGGTGAAAAAATACACCGGTCTTCGTCTGACTCTATCAGTCTACTATATATCCCATGAAAGAAGGCATCCGGATCTTAAAGTGCGCTCTGCCTTTTGTCCGGTTCGAGGTTCGACTCGCTCAACTCCTTTATTAGACGCAGGTATCGACTGATCATCGTAGTCTGGATTATCGCCCTCGGAGTTTCCCTTATCTTTATCCCGAGCTTTTTCGGTGCGGTCAACTACAACATAACAAACGTCGGCGGACCGACAAATACAGAGTCGCAGAAAGCTGCAAACATTCTTGCTGCGGAGTTTCCAAGCTCGACTAACAGCAGTACGAATAGCATTCTGGTGGTGTATCAGGGGGCAAGCGTCTTTTCAAATCAGGTCAAAGATGCAGTTCTCAAGCTCAACGACACCATGGCCTCGGATGAAAAGATCCAAAATTACACCGGGATGGACAGTGTCTACGGCACTGAGTACGACCTCCTGAATTCCACGGTACCCGCTCTCCTCCCTCAGGTAAGCACCCTCGAATCCAGCATCGTCTCCCTCAATAGGGCGATTTACTCCCTCCAGAGCAATCTCTCAACCCTGAGCACCAGCCTGTTTCAGCTAGAGCAGGGAGTTAACCAGACCGCTCAACTGGTTTACGGAATCCCATCCGGCTTTCTGCAGATCTGGGAAGGTGTACAGTCACAGGGGGTCACGAACCCCTACCTCGCAAACCAGGAGGCCAACGCCACTCTCTATAATGCGACCAAGAATTTTGGCGGGTCTAGCGAATCGATCGGCTACTATTCTGCCTTTTACGTCGCTTGGAATGCCACATTTAGCGGGCTGCCGAATTCGACCGCGCCCGTCCAAAGAGAATCAGACGCAATTGGGCAAGCCGTAGCTGTCCTTTCCAGCTCTCCGGCGATAGGCTCCCAAACAAAGCAGACCTTGTCTCTCGTCGCAAGTGGCTTGAATGTCTCGACCTACAGTGAGCCGGATGCGATAACGAACTTGACGATTTCTACCATTGCCTCGAGCATCCCGTCGCAGCTTTCTACTTCCTTAGGAGTTAGTGCGGAAAGTCTGGTGCAGAAACTCTATCAATTTGGCCCCTCGCCATCTGCGCAAGTTCTTTCGAATTACACAATCTCCCTCTTTGAAACCACCATTTCGACGAACTCTACTTCTGGAGTCACAGCATCTCGGCTCGCGACATCGGCGTACGACCTCGGCTCCAGCTACACTTCCTCTGCCGCCCGAGACCTAGCCTCGGCGATCATCGCTAACTCGACCGGAGAGGCGTTCGCAAGTTCTCCCCTCTTCCTGGTGAACCGGCCGTCCCTCGCTAATTTTATCGAGAGCATTCCTGCAAACGCGACCACCGGGGAAATTGCAACTTCCATAAACGTCTTGATCGGGAACTCTTCTTTCGCTGATTATCCGTTCCTTCCGACTCGCGCCATCACACAGGATCTCGTCAGCAAGGACAACCAAACCATGATCGTCGTATTCAACTTCTCCTATCAGCCCAGCCTAGGGACGATTGCGCAATTCAAATCTGACGTACAAAATTCCGGGCTGAGTAAGCAGGGCACCATCTACGTGACCGGGTCTTCCGTGATCTCGCAGGATCTACAAAACGCGTTCACCCCGGCTCTGTCGATCACTATCGGTCCGGGAGTCGCAATTTCGATATTGATCGTAGCGCTGCTCTTTCTTTCCCCAGTCGCGGCTCTGATCCCCATTATGATGGGTGGCGTGTCGATTTCGATCGCCTTGGCCGCGATGTACGTTGGGATTGTGGAGATCGGCAAGGGGAGCATTACATTCCTCACTCCGACACTATCGATCCTCCTGATCCTGGGACTCGCTGTGGATTACGCAGTCTTGCAGCTAAGGCGTACGAGAGAAGAGAGATTGAATGGTCATTCCACCGAAGAGAGCGTTGGGATCTCGGTAAGATGGGCCGGTCAGGCCGTTCTCACGGCCGGCATCACCGTCATCGTCGCGTACATAGTGATGGCCGTTGCTAACGTTCCACTTTTCAGCGACGTTGGAACTGCAATTGCTCTGGGCGTTTCAATACTTCTCGCGGCCTCGCTTACACTGCTTCCTGCGATCGAGCTTTTCATGAAGGATCGGATCTTCTGGCCCGGACCAAAGCGAAGCGCTGCCGCCAAAAACAGCGTGGGTCAAACCAGACTGGAGCGCCTCGGAAAGGGTACACTCCACAGAAAGGTGGCAATAGTCGCAGCGATCAGCGTGATCGCTTTCGCCGCCCTTTACACGACTTACAACACCCCCGTTGGAGGGGATTTTCTGAAACTGATCCCCAACTTTCCAAGTAACCAAGGCCTTACAGTGATCGGAAACAATCTCGGAAGTGGGACGATAGCACCGGCAACCATCATTCTTACGACTCCTACACCTATAGTCTACGGAAATGATCAATTTAACCAGACCTTACTGAATCAGATCGAGCTTATTTCGGACGCGGCTACAAACACGACAGGTACGGTCAGCTTGGTGGGGCCGACGAGGCCTTACGGCAGTCCTTTCAACTATTCCGGCGTTAACGACTTCTCCGAACCCATCCGTCTCCAATACTTAAGCGGGATGTTGTCTCAGATCGGAATAAACAACGAAACTGCCCTAATAAACGTGGGACTATCCAGTCCTTCTGAAAGCCAGCAAGCCGTAACGACACTCCTGAACATCGAAAGTAGTGTGAAATCTGTGCCGCTCTCCCGGGGAGAGGCGCTCTACTTCGGAGGAGATACCCAATCCACCTATGACAGCCAGTCATTCCTGAACGGGCTGCTCCCCGAAGTCATTGCGATTCTCGCTCTGGCAGTGTACGTGATCTTATTCTTCCAGCTAAGATCTGCTTTTACCCCACTCCGGCTGATATTCACGATCCTCTGCAGCGTCGTGTTATCTCTAACAGTTGTGTCGATCACTTTTTACCATGTTTTGAACCTGCCAATTCTCGACTTTGTCCCGCTGTTCGTGGTCGTCACTATGCTTGGAGTGGGGATCGACTATGACATTTTCTTCGTTACTAGAATCCGCGAGGAGGTGTTGAACGGAAAAAATGACAACGAGGCAATCGTGACGGCCATTGACCGCGTCTGGGTGACAATACTGGGACTGGGGCTTGTAATCTCGACAGTTTTCGCTTCGCTTCTCATAACGGGCATACCCATATTCCAGGAGATCAGCCTGGGAGTGGCGGCCGCCATTCTCCTCGATGTTGTCGTCGTCATACTTCTCTTCGTGCCATCCTTGATGGGACTCGCTCAACGGCTAAACTGGTGGCCGTCGAAAATACGTAGAGATCAAAACTAAGCTAGAGAAAGATCAAGTTCCAGCCAAACTTTACAGTACCTTTCGCCAATCAATAAATAAGGTAATTCCGAACTTAACGGAGCTTCCGAATATTTGTCAGCGCGATCACTAAGCCAAGCTCAGACTCCGGTCTCGCTCAGCGAAATCGAAAGGGCTCGTAAAAGAATAAGAGGTTATGTAAACAGGACGCCGCTTTATCCGAACGTCTATTTCAGCAAAAAAACCGGTGCGGATATTTTCCTGAAATTAGAGTGCTATCAGTCAACTGCAGTTTTCAAGATCAGGGGTGCTTTCAACATCGAGCTTGAAAACTTGGACTCGATCAAAAAGACCGGGATAGTGACTGCTTCCTCTGGGAATCACGGCCTTTCGGTTGCCTACGCCGCTATGCAACTGGGCCTGGACTGCCAGGTGGTGGTCACGCAGGGAGCAAATCCCGACAAAGTGAAGATGATCAAGCTCTACGAGGCGCACGTCATCGAGGACGGGCCTACGTCAGATTCAATAATATCCAAGGCCCGGGAGATTTCAGACGCTTCTGGGAGGTTTTTCATCCATCCGTTTGACGATCCTGCAATCATAGCCGGGCAGGGTACTTGCGGTCTAGAGATGGCGGAGGACAAGAATGATTTTGACACTGTCATTGTCCCGGTAGGAGGAGGTGGGCTGATATCGGGAGTTTCAACTGCCCTAAAAGCAAAGCTTCCAAGCTGCAAGATTGTTGGCGTCGAAGCTACTGGAGTTCCTTCGCTCTACGAATCGATGAAGAGAAACGAGCTTTACACCGTGAAGGATCCAAAAACCATCGCGGACGGACTTTTAGGTCAGACGATCGGCAAATTGAATTTCGAGATTTGTAAGAGGAACGTGGACGAGGTGGTGCTCGTGAGCGACGAGGCAATGAAGCAAGCGGTCAAAACGCTCCTGTTTGATAGCCACATCTTAGCGGAGCCCTCGGGAGCGGCTCCGGTCGCCGCCTTGATGGCCGGAGTCTACAAGCCCAAAGGAGGAGAGAAGATCGGGCTTCTCATAAGTGGGGGCAATATCGCGTACGCTCTGCTCCATGACATACTGAGAGAGGCTTATCCGACTCGCACTAGAGCCTAACCGGTTTCCTTAGTCATTGCTCATCGGTATAGCTGATTTAGTAGATATTGACCGACTTTTGACGAATTCCCGGATGCCGAAGCTCGACAGCTCGCGGCCGATCCCCGATCTTTTGATTCCGCCGAAGGGCATCCTGGGATCGGATTTGGTCATCTGGTTAACGAATACCATGCCACTCTCGATCTCTTCGATCGCGCGCCCCGCAGCCTCCAAATTCGTAGTCCAGACGCTCGCGCCGAGGCCGAACTCAGTTTCGTTGGCCGTTTCCAGAGCCTCCCTTTCATTCTCCACCACGTAGAGAGGAGCCACGGGACCGAACACCTCTTCTGTCATAACCTTCATGTCGTCTTTTATCCGATCGAGCACCGTAGGTTCATAAAAAGCTCCAGGGGTGCGGCGAGAGCCTCCAAACTCCACCTCCGCTCCTTTGGAGATCGCGTCCTTCACTTGGGAATCAATCGTGTCGACCGCCTGCTTATTGACGAGCGGGCCGACATACTTATCCCTGTCTAGGGGATTTCCAACCTTTTTCTCCTCAAATTTTCGCACCAGTTTTTCGTTGAATTCCTTCCACACAGGCTTGACCACGATAAATCGTTTTGCGCAGATGCCGCTCTGACCCGAGTTTTGCAATCTAGCGTTGGCCCCGATTTGGGCCGCTTGCTCAAGATCGGTGTCCTCAAGGACGACGAAGGGATCGCTACCCCCCAATTCCAGAACGAATTTTTTGAAGTTGTTCGCAGCGGCTCTTCCGATCACCCGGCCGGCTTCAGTGCTTCTAGTAAGGGAAACTCCAGCTATGAACGGAGATTAGATCAAAGTTTCGACGGTCTCGTGATCCGTCAGCACTACAGAGAAGACTCCCTCCGGAAACTCCGCATCCTCGAACGCCCTTTCTATAGCGAGAGCGGATCCAGGACAGACATTGGAGTGTCGCAACACCGAAGTGTTACCTGCGATTATGGTAGGAATCGCAAATCTGAGTGCCTGCCAGAATGGAAAGTTCTAGGGCGTTATCGATAGAATCGCTCCCAGCGGTTCGAACCTGACGTAGCTGGATTTAGCATCCGTCTGGGTGAATTGATTGCGCAATAGTCTCTCTGCGTTCTCAATATAACAATCACAACCCGCCGCGCACTTTTCAACTTCAGCCTCCGCTTGCGAAATGGGCTTCCCCATTTCGGGCGTGATGATCCGGCCAAACTCGGATTTCTTAGAACGCAGTATCGATCCGAGTTTCTTGAAGTACTCCGCCCGTTCGACAATCGGAACCTTTCTCCATTTTGAGTAGAGTGTTTCATGCGCTTTTCGTGTAGAGTCCAGCGCCTCCTCTTGGCATATCGTACGAAGAAAGGCCTTCTTACGTTGCTGGGTTGGTGGCTTGGATCGTTTTCAATCAGAATTACCTCATCTTATGGAAATGCTCCTTCCATTCTGAGCTTTGCTGTTGAGAGTTCTCTTTGTCTACGAAACTAGGAAAGAGGGCCGATGTAACCTGGAATCAGGAATGAAATCGCCCAGGTTCCTTGAAATTGGAAGCTGGAGTCCTTTTTGTAGATATTTTACAGTTAACAGATTTTTCTTGAAAATTCTACAGCAAGCCTAAAGAAGGTGATCCTCATTTTATTACTCCATTCTAAAATAGAACAGGAACGCGATGAACCACAATGTCTACTAGAGGTGCTGATCGTGCCGCCAAGCCCACGACGAAAGGCTTACAGCTTTGTAAAGCCTGCAACAAGGAGTACGCTCCGGACGAGTATTTGGACCACGTGTACGACAATCCGGAATGCTATAAGCTCTTCTTGGCTTCTGAGAAAAAAGAAATGTCGAAGCAGTAGATCCGGCCGCTTTTGGGGCTACTCTATAGGGGAGAGCCTACCATCATGTTTACGACAATCTCACATATATCCGAAGAGTACTCTGCGATTCTCCTTAGACTTTCGAGCGCGAGCCGGAGCGAAATTACTGCCTTGTTGTCAAGCCGCGACGATATCAATTCCTCGGTTGCGAGCTCTTCTTCCTTTGAGACCTGCTTCAGTTTCAAAATGGCGTCATTTGCCATCTTGCTGCTTCCGCTGTGAACTGCCCTAAGAGCGTTGTCGTACACCTCGCTTGAGAGCTTGCTGAGCTTCATTATGTGCTCGACGAGAGAGGGAGAGATCTTCCTTCTCTCAAGCAAAATCTCGGAACCGGCGATCTGCGCAGCGTGATCCGCGATCCGCTCGATGCTCTTTACGATCATCCGGTAGTTCATGCAGTCCTGGGCAGTAGCGAGGCCGATCTCTTGAATCATCACCCTGTTGTGAACGGCGAGATTCAGCTGCCTGGAAATGAAGTGAGCGAACCGATCAACCTCGTCATCGCGGTCGATGATCTCAGCCGCGAGTGCCGTATCGCTGTTTGTCAGCGATTTCACGGCGTCAAATTGCATCGAGCTAGTGATGATCGCCATCCTGCTGAGGGCTTTTTTCAGCGGAAGATCGACGTTTCCATGGAGGCACTGCGCCAGAATATTGTCGGTAGTTTCCTCGACGATCTCCACTCCGATCAGTTTATGCCGGATGTGTGCCTTTAACTTCGATCTGAGCTCCGGCTGTGGAGTCTTGAATTTTAGGCGGACAACGTCGAAGCCCGACACGTAGTACGCGATAAACGCCCTAAGGATCTCGTCTTCATCTTCCTTCTGACTTATCTCGATCACTCTCTCTGGGGTTTTCTCGACCCGCGTCCCCGGAATTACAAGCAACGACATGTCGGTTTGAGGGACCATGAAGACTTCGTCCTTCGCCTTGAGGCCCACGCCCTTGGCCCAGTCGCTGGGAAGGGACACCACGAGAGTTGAACCCCCGGTAAGCTGAACTCGCCTCGTTTCTCCGCGATTGGATTTGGATTGGCTATTCTGCTGGGCAACTTCGGCTTCTTGGGGTTCTTCCACTTTTTCCGCTTCCTCTTGCTGCTGATGGTTCATCAGAGAAATCTCTACTTCCTAAATACACCGGTACGATTTCGTATTGCAGCCTATATTTGACGGTGCTATATTGTCGACGTATATAGACAATATATTGTACTTTTAATTCTATAGTCTCTATAATAAACATTTATGGTTATTTTTGGCCTAAAGTAACTACAGGTCAGGCGAGGAGTGAGGTGAATTTGTTGATGAAACAGCTGACAAAGCCGGTAAATAAGCAGGAGAAGATATCGGATTCTGAAAGATGGAAGGAGGGTCTCGTAAATCACGAGAGACTAAAGAAACTATTACCATTTTTGAACGAGGACGAAGGATATCTGTAAGGGCTTAACTAATTTGGATTTTGTTGCCCTTTCCTTTTCAAGTTGTGCGTGCGAGTTTTTGATTTTTGGTGTTTATTCACGCAAGCTTTCTAATTTTGTAGTAAGAATATCACTGAAACAAATGTCAAGGATTAATAGTGGCGAGAAACCAATTGCTTGCAACAGCCTTTGTTGGATGCGAATGAGTTTCTCTTATTGAGCCCGCAGATTCTAAGGGTCGCCGTTCTTGACGACGCGGGAAGGGTCGTAAGTTATGCGGAGTCAGAGAGGGGCAAGGAAGCGAAGCTGCCGGTGAATTCTCTCGTGACGATTAAGGCGCTCGTTATTCAAGGACTGTCGGACGCGCTTCCGAAGGAGCTTGGAAATATCCGGTATACGGATGTCGTAAGCGACAGGTATCGGCTTCTCACGATGCCCCTCGCCGGGCAAACGATAATGTTTGCCCTGCCACTTGAAGTATCTCCAGACCCGATCTGCGATGCGGCAATCAGAAGATTTGGGGCAAAGCCGAAGCGCTAGGGGTCTGTAGAAATTTCATGACGATCGAAACAGCGATGATTTCAATCTCCGAGGTCACAAAGGCTAGCGCAAGGATCCACGGTTACGCGTACAGGACTCCCGCGTACGCATCCTTTTCGGAAGACTCCGCATGGTTGAAACTGGAGTGCTTTCAACCCACTCGTTCCTTTAAGATACGGGGGGCCGCAAACAAAATCCTCTCGCTGCCCGAAGATCTCGTGGGAAACGGCGTGATCACCGCGTCTTCGGGGAATCACGGACTCGCAGTGGCGTACGTCGCGAGCAAGCTGGACATAAAAGCGACGATCGTCCTTCCGGAGAGTGTGGTTCCAGAGAAGCTAGCTTGGATCAAAGCTCTGGGCGCGAGGGTCATACTCTTTGGCAGGCAGCAGGACGAAAGAACTCGGAAAGCTGCCGAGATTCAGAAGGCCGAGGGATACGAGCTCATCCCACCCTTCAACGACCTGCAAATCATAACGGGGCAGGCAACCTGCGGCCTCGAGATCATGGAGGATCTTCCGGACATCGAGAATGTGTTTGCCCCCATCGGAGGGGGCGGGTTGATCTCAGGCGTCGCTCTCGCCGTGAAATTGCAGAGGCCGAAGGGGAAAGTAAAAGTGTTCGGAGTGCAGCCTGAGGGGTCCCCTTCGATGTACGAGTCGTTCAAGAAGAAGGAAGTTTCGACGATTGCTGAGAGCAAATCGATCGCGGATGGTCTTCTGGTCAGGAGGCCGGGAGACATTACTTTTGAATTCGTGAGACGCTATGTAGACGACATCGTGCTTGTCTCCGATTCGGAAATCCTGAGCGCGACCAGACAACTGATAACGCAAGAGCACGTACTTTCTGAGCCGTCCGGTGCAGCAGCGTTTGCCGGCTTGCTAAAATCCAGGAGAGAAGGGCGAACTGAACGGTCTCAAAAGACTGCAGCGATCGTCTCGGGCGGAAATATTTCAGTGGACCTTTTGGAGAAAATACTCGCAGACAAAACCGGTAAGTGAATACATGGCCCCAGAGAATTAGGGTGGCGCATAACAGGGATGTTCAAGGGGGTAAGAGGTTCCCCGTCCTTCACTTCAGTTCAATTCAGGTGAAGCAGACGATGGTTGAGTTGTTGAACTACGCGCAAGCCTGTCTTCGATTCGCAATAAAATTAATGCCACCTTGCTGAAAATACCCATTCCTTTCGTCGCGCCCGTCAGTCTGACGATATCATTTTTGTTCACCACATTCAGCAACGGTGCCAACAAGAGATACAGCCCAAAAAACACCATAAACTGGAGAACTAGGGTTGCCAAAGTGGAATATAACGAATTCGAAGGATT
>JASHPQ010000105.1 GCA_030037995.1 Nitrososphaerales archaeon
TTCCAGAAAGGAGATATTTTCCGTTCAAACTATAGACGGGGTAACTACGACCTTATTGTTTCCAATCTGGTCTTCCACAACTTTGGAAGGAAGCGTTTCGACGCGTACACGCGTCTAGCCTCGTGGACGCCTCTTGGCTCATACGTGTTACTCGGCGAATTGATGTTCGTTCCTGCGGCCGACTTGAAGTGCCTGTCAAGCCTCTTTGAGAGTATGAAAGAGATACCTTCGACGGACGTGGCTGGAGACTACTACAAGATGCTCGTGTTATCCCAGCCAAAGCGCGATTAGGGCATTTCCGCCCGAGAACGCTGAGTTCAAATCGCGGTGACCGCCCTCCAGTCAGGATGGGCTTGGGTGGTATTTGGTTCTCTTTTTGAGGTAATTACGCATTAATTGATTTTGAGGCTTTTATCGCAAGTCTCAACTTTTAGTTCCAAAACCCTTACGATTTTATGGTCAATGAATATCATTTAGTTTTCTCAAGATCGTCTTCTTTCTGGCTTCCCGCATGTCCTTCATTGCTTGCTCGAAATCCCTGTCTTTGGACTCGTTTCTTCGAAGGTCTCACAAAACCATCACTCGTTATGCGAGTAAGAGAATCCTTCGAAATCATGGAACATGAAAAAAGTGAACAATGGCCAACATTCGTCCTTGTAGTCAATGAGAGGGGTGGGCGTGGCTGGGTTCGAGAACGCTATCTGAAACGCAAGGGAAAGAAAGCTGTGGCGTTAAAAGAGTACGACACGACCACGTTGAGTCCCTCCGCAGGAGAAGTCCTGATTGTTTTAGAAGAGGACAATGAAAGCGGTTGGTTATGATGCAGCGACGAAGGCGGAAAGCAGGGCTGTTTCGCTATTAACCATCTCGTTACTTCTTAAACACTGGGCCGATCTGAGCAGATAGTCTAAGGAATGTTTCATTTTGGTGTGACCCAGGCGGGACTGCCTCTGGAAAGGACTCTTGTCAACACGGCAACAGTGGTGACTATGGCAAGAGCTATCGCGAGCGGGTAAGAGATTGAAACGTACAGGACAAGTAGCGCGCCGATCAGGGCGCCTAAAAACATCGAGACAATCGAGATCACTCTGCGACCGGCTTTAGATCCGCTCCCACCCGTGATGTGGCTGTCGGCGCCTATTCCCGTAAGTGTGAGCGTGAGTACCGTTGTGGTTAGGTCGGGCACGGCGAGCTTCCTGACGGCGGCGTTCTGAATCCCCATGGACAGTGCAAGGCTGATGATGAGTCCGTAAACAATATCGAGAGGGAGGGGTTTTGGAGATGCAAACGAAAGGAAGAGCGCAAACCCGATCAGGAATATTTTCAACGTGACCGAGTAACCGAGTATGTGCCCCCTATGATGGCCGATCCGGGAGTGGAGCAGACCGGCAATGAAGCTACCGGAAAAAAATGCGACGATGGCGAGCAGGGAGGCGACGATCGAGAATCCCTTGGCGCCAGCCAGGGCAAATGCGAGAAACACGACGTTGCCGGTCATGTTTGCGACGAAAACGTGCCCCAGGACCAAGTAGCTGAAAGCGTCCACGAGACCCGTGACAATTGTCAGGCCGATGAGGAGTGGTGGGAGGGGTCCATCTTTTGCACCCTTCTGGGGAAATAGCGTTTCCCGGGCTTCATCGAAGAACGTGCTCATGGGGATTCTGGCAGATGCTCCCCCCGGTTATAAGCAATACTGCCGGTGCCGAATAACAAGGGAATCATAAAATTCCAAGTAGGAATATTGTTAATTTGTGTTAGAGCAAGCCCGAGCGCCAGCTGGTACGCAACCGTTCGGTTTCGAGTGATGAGCTT
Organism: Nitrososphaerales archaeon; assembly: GCA_030037995.1. Taxonomy (GTDB): domain Archaea; phylum Thermoproteota; class Nitrososphaeria; order Nitrososphaerales; family CADDZS01; genus DATLTL01. Next base: position 1,813 of record JASHPQ010000105.1, read on the forward strand.
AAGCTACGGGCTACTAGCGTCCCGCCCCCTCGATCTGCATATTCAAGCTCTTGAATCTTCGGTTTGCTCTTTTGCGTTTCTCTGCTCTGCTTCTCTCTTCGCCATGCGCTTTCGGTTTTCCCCTGCGAGCCACTCAAAGTTCTGCCACGGATGGACGGAAATCTTGTTTCTTTCCATGAAGTGCTTTGCAAAGGGAGAAAACGCATCCCAATCCCAGACGACTAGGTACTGGAATGTACTCCTCAGCAGGTCGAGATCTACTATATCCTCGCGTGCCAGCTGTCCGACTAGTTCATAGATATATGCGAAATCCCGCGCCTCATAGTCCTCAAGCGAATCATCAAAGCCCTCCCAGTTAGACGCAACCGCTGCTTTGATCGAGTCGTGCATCTTCTTTCGTCTCGTAGCAAAACTTTCGTCTGTTAATTTGTCAAGCAGAGCGAGGCCGATGATCGAGTGATTCTGTTTTACCTGCAGTTCTATTAATTTGGAGTTCTGTCGAAGCTGGAATACTACGAATATAGCGCCGAGTATGACAGCTATCGAACTTATGGCGCTTAGAAACGTGACTAGCGAGGAAAGATCGATCGGCATACTAGGGCTCCCGATGTGGATAAAGATCTGACTAATGTCGAAAGCGGCGGACAAACAACATTAAAATCCTTTGTTGGTACGCGGCCATTTGGTGTTATCCATGCCGGCAAGAGGCTCTGATACTGGTTGGGAGTGGATTTTATGAAAGCGCAAAAGAAGTAGTAAGAGAAGGTGGGAGGAAGATTCCAATATTACATATTATTGATTGCACGCGGATTCATATAAAAAGATCGAAATCACCTACTAAGTACCGATGTCAGAAAAAGACCTCCTCGGCAATCGCAGAAAGACCGAGAACCCCGAGAGTCGGTCGGACACCCAGGGAAACGACGAGCCCATCGACATGGAGGACGACGAAGAAGAAGAAACTTCGAGGTAGGTAAACGAGGACAGGGGGGAGCCCGACGCAGCGGATGAGGAAGCAGACGAAAAAATAGACTAGTGGAGTTGATTGGCATACTAACGTTGCCCAATCGTAGATCCTGAAAGTTCCGTTTTCAAGCTAGGCTTGAATCTCAGCGAGAGGCTTGAAATTCTGAGCTCTTACAAAGTGGGGGCATATCAATATTCGATGACATTGATACGCTGAAAAACATATAAGAAAAAACTGATTCATCCCGCCAGCTAAAGTACTCATTAAGAAAGTAGTATCATGAAGTGACTAGCCTAGAGGAGTATAACAAACAAGTAAGACTTAATACTTTTATGTACCTACTGTACACCAATCATGCTGCTCAAATCAAAGGTTGGTCCCAAGGGACAGGCCGTAATTCCAAAGGAGGTTCGCGATATTTTAGGTATTGGTCCCGGCGATGAGGTGCTCTTTGAGCTTTCAAACGGGGAAGAAGCAAAGATCCGACCTGTGAGGGGAAGGTCAAGTGTTTCAGAACTCGTTGCAATAGTTCCTAGGAAAAAGAAGCTTTCGAAAGATATTGACGTAAAGAAGCTAATTATGTCCGAGACTATGTGAGCAACAGGCGGACGTTTCCTTGGTGTACCTGGACTCAAACGTCTTTATCTATGCGGTTACTCACGATTCCACCAAATATGCCAAGGCTCGAAAGGCGATAGACGTCTTAAGAAAGGTAGAGGAAGGGGATACTAAAGCAGTCACCTCATTTCTTACGTGGGATGAGTTAGTCTGGGTGGTTTGGAAACTGAAGGGCAGAGACGCCGGGATCCGCGCCGGTTCCGCATTGCTCAAGCTGGAAAATCTCTCTCTATCGGCGGTGAACTCTTCGGTGATGCTCCGATCTCAGGAGCTCCTTGAGAAATATCCCCTGAAACCGAGGGATTCAATTCATATGGCTACTGCTCTCTTAACTGGAGAGAAGGAAGTAGTCAGCGATGATTCTGACCTCGATGCTGTGAGAGAAATAGTGAGACGCTCTCTTGACTAAGCGTGCGCTAGGTAAGAGACGTCTTCATATTCAGGAGCCTTAAAAAGTTGGATGGCGAGCTAATATCCGCCGATCTTTGGTAGGCTGGACGATTTGATCTCTAGTTCCCCAAAATGAGAAGCGCCTGTGTGTTTTATTCATTTACTAGGTGACACGTGGTGTTATTCATCTTTCACGTTAGATAATTATGCCCTATCTAAATTCTAGCGAGTGAATGGGTTGACTTGAATTCAAAGGCGATGGACATTCTCAACCAATATATGCCGAGTGGCCGTTCTATACAGAATAATTTGCAGTTTGCATACGTTGCAAAATTCTAGGAATCGTTCTTCTTCAGGAAGGCGAGTACTCCCGAGTTGAATTCGCTCGGGTTTTCAATGTGAGGCAGATGACAAGACCTTGATATGTCAATAACGAACGAACCGGGAATATTTCCCGCTAGGGTGTCTACTATGGCTCTTAGCCACTTTGGTCCATTTTGGGTCTTTACCAGAAACGTCGGAAGTTTTATTTTCCGTGCGTCGTCTTTGGTAAAAATTGGAAATTCTGTTTCAAGTTCCCCCACTGTAATTCCGTTCTCCAGCATTATCGACCGCAGCTGCTCGGGCAGATTATCGAAGGAGCCCGGGATCCCCCTGATGCCCTCATAGAAATATTTGACGGCGTTATTCAGATCTCCAGCATCGTAAGATTTGAGCGCCAGCTTGAGATTTCCCGATTGAAGCCGTCTCGCCGAGGTGGCGGCCGAGGGGTTCGTGAGGAGGAATCCTAGCACCTCGAAAGGGTTGCCTTCATTTTTTACAAGAATCGAGGGTATGGCTGGCTCTACGAGAGTCAGACTTTTGAAAAGTTCGGGATGCTTCCAGACCGCGTACATGGATATGAAACCACCATAGGAATGTCCGATAAGGTGAACTGGCTGCAGACCCATCGAGGTTATGAGAGAAACTAGATCTTCGGAGTTGTTACCCACCGTACTGTCCGCTACTTTGAGAAAATCATTCTTGTTCGGATATGCATGCCTCCTTGAAATCGATATTGCCCTAAAATTCGATGAGAAGTTTTCAAGCTGGCTCGACCAAGCTCTGTAGTCCGTGGGGATTCCATGCACCATCACCACAGCTCGTCCGCTGCCCTTTTCTTCAAGAGCGATATTGATATTCCCAACTTTGACTGATTGCAATTGAGGAGTTAGGTACGAAATCCCTAGAACTATATCCATTTCGACCTAAACTTGCTCAATTTGGAAGTCGCGTGACGTAAAGAGATGAGGAGTTGAGCGACTCACTGACGAAACTCAGGAGGTGAGGTGCTCCCCTCTGAGCAAGTTATCGCACTGCTTCTCATGCCCGCTCGCGCTAAAATCCAAGTTCAGCTATGGTACGGATCCGGTTTTCCAATCGATTTGTACATGGCGATGCGTAGGGCGACATCCCTTGGATCGTGTAGGCCCGGGCCCATGCGGTTCAGAACGTATGCGTAGCCAATTTTATTCACCGGGTCCGCAAAACCAAAAGATCCACCTGACCCCGGTGCGCCAAAGGAGCTAGGATGCCCAAATAGATTTGCCCCTTCTGGTCTCAGAAATCCGAGAGATAGCGCACATTCTATTTTCAAACATTCATCATGGAATCCATGTACGGGAGGAATTGGAGGCGCGGTAAGCTGGTTCAGCGTTTCTTCCCGCAGTCCAAGCTCTTTCCCACCCGTTGCAAAAGTGCTGTACGCCTGGGCGATCGCTCGTGCTGTGCCGGTGCCTGTGCCCGAAGGTATTTCGAGATTTCTAGGATAGGGATGCTTTCCGTCCGGTATGAATTGGCGCATGTCCCCGATGGGTCCGAATGCCTGCCTGAAGACAGAGCGGGGGTTCATCATTGAAATAGCTAGGGCAAAAGGCAGTGAAAATATCATGGTAGCTGGATTTGCCACTTTAAGCTTGGCTAACCTGTTATCGGGAATGCTATCAGGTAGTCGAATGTAAAAGTCGAGTCCCAGTGGTGTCGCGATTTCATCTTGAAAGAATTGTCCTATGGATCGATGTTTTGAATCGACTCTTCTGATCAGCTCTGATTCATAAAACCCGAGAGTGACGGCGTGGTAAGCCTGCCTCGACCCTGGCTCCCACGCTGGTCTCTTCTGCGCTAGCACAGCAGCGAGTCCGTCGAAATCGGAAAGAAGTTCCTTCGTCAGTCGAAAGTTCACCGCAAACAAGCCGGCTTGATGCGAGAGCAGCTGGCGGACAGTGATCTTTTCTTTACCTTGCCGGGCAAATTCCGGCCAGTACTTAGTGACGAGTTCGTCGTAATCTATCAAGCCGCGTGATTGGGCTAAAGCTACTGCCAATCCTGACATCCCTTTGGATGTGGAAAACACCATGACCATCGTACCCTCCTCCCATGACTCTCCGGTTTCATTGTTACGGAGGCCGCCCCATAGATCAACAACCTTTTCTCCTCGGTAGTAGATGCAACAGGCAGCGCCGATCTCGTTTCTACGTGCAAAGTTCTCGAGGAAAGCTTCTCTGACAGGTTCAAACCCCGGCTTTACGAAACCGTTGATTTGAGGATTTTTGAGGGCCAAGATCTATTCTTTCTGGATGGAGATGAAAAATCCGAGGTGTCCGTATTTTACATTAGTGGAAGGAGAAATTGGAGGAAATAAAGCTGTAAATTTGAGTGTGTTGCCCTCCGGGTGATCCGACTTCGAGACTTAACCGCAGCGAAACCGTGTTCAGCGATTAATGGTCTACCATTCCAGTCATCCCGAAGGAGGGCACGTTTCGCGATTTCATTGCTGGGCAAGAATGCGTCAACAGAGTTGTCGACAAGGCAAGTTAATTGCAGGCTTTCTGCTTCTTTGGGTTTGAAGATGGGAACTTTTTTTAGACTGGCTTACGATCTAGAAAAGTATTTTTTAAATCACACCGGGGCTTCATGGCCTCATGGAAGCAGACAAAAAATGATGAATCGATCGGGTCCGGCGCAACGAGCGAAATTCATCTACACCGGGATACATGTTTCCAATCTCGAACGATCAATCAAATTCTACACTGAGGAGCTCGGGATGAAACTTCTCTTTAGGACCGGAATACAAGAGACTGGAGGAAAAGTCGCGTGGCTCAGGTCAAAGGGGTCGAGCCAGATTCTCGAGTTAAACTGGTATCCTTCCCGTTACACATACGGCGGGACGCGGGGACTTGATCATCTCGCGTTTGAAGTGGAGGATGCTAGGGATTATTATAGAAGACTTTCGAGGAATCACGAGGCCCCGATAGAGCCTTTCCGCGAGGGGAGATGGATCCTAGCTTACGTTAAGGATCCTGACGGTAATTGGATCGAACTAGGGCATCAAGTAAAGAAGAAGGGTACAAGAGAAAAACGAAGAAGGAAGAAAATAGAGGGCTGACTCTCGACCTTCGGAAGTTCGACATTAATTTTTGTCTGGATGATCAGCGCGCGAAACGCTCAAAATTCTGAGAGATCGGTCGTCTGTTTGAGTGCATCGGATTCCCCACAAAGCTCATTCTTGCTCCTTCGCGCCTGGAAGACGCGAAATTGTCTAAATCACGAGAGGTTTTCTGTGATCAGCCCATCAACATACATCTACAAATTCCTGGCTGCGTCGGTTGGACAAGAGCTCAATCCAAAAAGTCTGTCTGAAAGGAAATTAATACTTAATAGTAAGGAATTTCCTACCTAAGAGTAGGAAAACATGTCGCAAGTCGTGGATATAGCACCAGTGGGTGAAAAGGGGCAAGTAACGATCCCGAGACAGGTTCGAAATCTTCTTGAAATTAAGCCTGGCGACAGAATCGCCTTTATTAGCAAGGATAAAGAAATTGTTATGAGAAAATCCAAAACTAGTCAGAGACTTTCCGAAATTCTCTCACGGGGAAAACCTATCCCCGAATCTTCAGTCTCCTTCCAGCGTAAGTTGAGAAAGGAATGGAGATTGTAGTCGACGCGAACGTCTTCCTCAACGTGAAAAACAAGGAAGAACCGTTCTACTCTTACTCCGAGCAACTTCTTAACAGCATAGACGAGGGGAGAAATAGAGCCGTCCTCTCTACGATTATCATAGCCGAGATTTGTTGTGGCTTTTACCTAACCGGTGAGAGTAGAGACAAGGATGACTTTATCCTACACATATCGTCTTCACAAAACTATCGTGTGATTGATGTGAACACATTGATAGCTGATCAAGCTGCTTATGTAAGATCCACGACAGGAATGAAACTCCCCGATGCTATTATTGTTGCAACCGGGATAGTTGGAAAGGCAAGGGGTGTCGTGACAAATGATAAGGATTCATTCAAAAAAGCAACAAAGCTGATAAGGATTCAGACTTCTAAAGAATTTGTTACTTCACTGGAATCTCGTTAGTCCCGTAGATCTATTGAATCCCGGTAGATCGATCGTACGCTTGTAATCATGTCAATGCGACCGATTGGCGGACAGAGCTCGATTCTTGTTCTTCTGAGTGCCTAAAGCGCGTAACCCGTCTTAAATTCCAAGAGATCGGTCGCGCGGAGCGCATCAAGCGGATGCGACCGGATTGCCGACAAAGCTCAATTCATGTTCCTTCACGTCTAAGTGACATGAAAATG
>JASHPQ010000106.1 GCA_030037995.1 Nitrososphaerales archaeon
ACAGCTTCTCTTGAAACAAATTGAACAGGCCCCCAAAATCGTTCCACTTTGGCATTTTGAACCGAACGGGAAGACCTTCGAGATCCTTGCGAGAATAAAGAACGATCCTGGGTCCCTGGCCATCCTTCTGGGCGCTCCGGCGAGAGAGGGGATCGACATTATTGAATCGCTGTCATACTCGGAAGAGGGTATCGGCGTGTGGATCGGGCTCGTGAGGCACAAGAATATCCCCTTAACAAGCCAAGACCTCCACAACCTAGTGATGTCTTCTCCAAGCACCATCTCCTGTGAAATCGGGGAAAACGTTAACGGAATGCTGATTGAGAATCTTGCCTTTCCAATTACCGCGGCAAACGGGGATCGGGAAATCATCATCGGAGCCGAGTTCATGAAGGCCATGATGCGCAAGCTCAGAGAGGAATTTCAGAGCGCTTCGGACGTGTTATTGTACCGGGAAGGAGTTGCATTCGGAGAGATCACTGAGAAGAGATACGTAGATCTGCTCGGCAGGGAGAGGCTGTTGAAATTCTTGAACTACGTTTACCCTGGATTGTATTCCGCTTTCGGATGGGCCAGAGTGGAACTGGTCAGCGTGAATATTCAAGAGCGTCAGGCGATTGTTCGGCTTTACGATAATTTCGAATGTCCCAAAGGCCACGGAGGAAAGGCAAGCAGCCATTTTGTCAGAGGTTTCCTGAACGGGACTTTTTCCGTGCTGATGGAAGCAAAAACTTCCACTCGCGAGGTGAAGTGCGTCACAAAAGGTGACAAGTACTGTGAATTCCAAGCGACGGGAACGTAGATTACGATGTGGACTGACTGGTCGGTCTATCGGACCATCTTCTTAGCCAAGCGGCCAATTCATGAAAATCTTGATTCTCGTTCGCTACCAAGCTGACGGAATACTTCGACAGATCTTTCATGGTAACCGGAAATGAAGCCTGCTGGCCGATCCTCGTAAAGTTCACAGACGCATAATGGATGACTCCGTTCAGCTTTTCTTTGACAGTTTCCGGAGTTTCCATAAAATTTGAAACGACGAAGGCGATCCCATTGCTCCAAGGAACCGACGGAGCAATATTGTTCTGGCTCAAGGCTTCGCCCATGAACCATTCAAAAAAGGACTTGTTTTGTTGCTCGATTATCTCATGTATGATGAATTTTTTCCAAGGCATATACACTATCTCGACCATCGACAGCTATTTCTCCTTAATTGAGAAAAATGTCGCAAAGTCCGTTTAACAATTCTGCTGCTATGGAGACGACGATCTCTGCTCGTAACATATGCCGACATTCGATACACATCGTTCCGCTGGGGACGCTCCCTCTTGCATACCTTGTGATTCAATAACAATTTGGGAAGCTTTGGGGAAATGTATCATATACCGGATAACTCCTGATAACTATTGATCTTAAGATGAAGACTCAGACCATTATACTGGCAACCAGCATCACGGCGATAGCTCTTGTTTCTGCATTTCTCGGGGCCATGGTTCTCATTCATCCGGCGTCGGCCGCTGCCGACTCGCCATCTCTGAACGGGCCCCCCAATAGTCGAGCGGCACCCCCCTGGATGGGGCCAGGAGGTAACTTCTCTGCAACTTTCACCGGTGGACGCGGTCCGCCATCAGGATTTAACGGAGGTTTCGGCGCTCCATTTCAAGGTGGAGGTTTTTCACACTTTCAAGGTCCGGCAGCGAACCTGTCTATCGGGCAGACAATCACACTCACGAGCACGGCTGGAGAATACAGAGTCGTAAATGCAGCCAACGAAAACGGAACAGCCTCCGGAACCCTGAGCTTTAGCGTGACGGGCAAGCTAGCTGAGGGATACACACTGTCGCTAACAGGAGGGACGATCTCCGTCAACGGCGCCCAGTACACAGTATCTTCCGGAAGCGCCCAGATGGGACGTGGAGCCAATAGCCTTGAAGGACAAGGTGAAACGAGTTCCAGTGGACAGTTCATCGTCAGTGCGCAAGCGAGTGGAAGCTTCGCGGGAACATCTGCGAGGGCGTCTATCGACCTGAGTGCCGGCGGTGCAGAATACCTGATCAATCTGTCGACGACGGTACAGAGTTAAGACTGTGCTGCAATAGAACTAGAAAACAAGTAGCATTCGTCTGAACTAAACCGCGAGGAGAAAGGAATCGAGGATCCTTTCCCTCTGGTATCCTTTTTTGAGGTTCGGTCAACCGACGTGCGGAGGAGTAGATATTTTGCTTTTTTCGAAGAGCTTTAGATGATATTTCGAAACTGATAAATCTCTGGCACTCGGCCGTTTCCAATAGGAAACTGAAAAAACATGTCATCTCCAGAACCAGTTAGCGAACGAGCTGTTTTCCTCTCGCAGGATGAAATCCCGACTTCGTGGTACAACATACAGGCCGACCTTCCCGAGCCGCTGCCGCCACCGCTGAATCCCGGTACACTTGAACCGATGTCGCCGGAACCGCTGTTCAGATTATTCGCCAGAGAGCTGGTCGCGCAGGAGGTCTCCCGCGAAAGGTGGATCCAGATCCCGGACGAAGTCATGGAAGCATACAGATGGCTGCCGCGCCCCACGCCGTTAATGCGAGCGTACAAGTTGGAGCAATATCTCCGCACGCCCGCGAAGATCTACTACAAGTGGGAGGGCGTCAGCCCTGCCGGGAGCCACAAGCCTAACACTGCTCTTGCTCAAGCTTATTACAACAAGAAGGAAGGCACCGAGAGGCTCGTCACGGAAACGGGCGCTGGGCAGTGGGGTTCAGCGCTAGCGATGTCGTGCGCGTACTGGGGACTAAGGTGTCGTGTCTATATGGTCGCCGCAAGTTTCAAGCAAAAGCCCGGAAGAAAGATCATGATGGAGACCTGGGGCGCGGAGTGCTTCTCGTCTCCGAGCAACAAC
>JASHPQ010000002.1 GCA_030037995.1 Nitrososphaerales archaeon
TCGGGATGGGTAAAGGGCTAAATCACTCGACAACCGTGAGCAAAGCTGGGGAAGGCACTGATTTACTAGATGACAACCAATAGTATCTACGACAAGCTCGGGGTGCGAAGAATTGTAAATGCCTCCGGTTCGAAAACTCGTCTCTCAGGATCAATCATGCCCGAGGAAGTCGTCCGGACAATGATGGAAGCGTCCAGAGACCTCGTGGATATTGAATACCTCCAGGCAAAGGCTAGCGAAATCATTAGCGAGGTGACCGGAGCCGAGGCGGGCATAGTGACCACCGGAGCTGCTTCAGCGCTGCTTCTCTCAACAGCTTCGTGCGTGACGGGCCTGGACATTGTCAAAATGGAGAAGCTGCCCGATACGACTGGTATGAAGAATGAGGTCGTCATCGCAAGGCATCACAGGAATGGCTACGATCATCAGATCAGACTTGCGGGTGTAAAGCTGGTCGAAGCTGGCCTCAATGAAACAGGAATCGGCGTCGGACAAAGATCCGTTGAAGGGTGGGAAATTGAAGCAGCAATTACAGAAAGGACAGCTGCCATCGCCTATTTTGCGAAACCGTCCAACACTCCTCCTCTTGAAGAGGTGGTAAAGATCGGAGAAGCTCACGGTGTGCCAGTGATAGTGGATGCAGCCGCGGAGCTGCCACCCGTGTCGAATCTCAGAAAATTCATCGCGCAGGGGGTAAGCTCGGTTGCCTTCAGCGGTGGAAAGGCGATCCGAGGTCCCCAAGCCTCAGGCATCTTGGCGGGAGAAAGGGATTTGATCATGGGAGCAGTTCTCCAGCAGCTGGACATGGACACGACCTTTGAGTTATGGAACCCACCCGCCAATCTGATAGACAAGTCTCGTCTCAAGGGAATCCCGAGACACGGCATCGGCAGGGGTTACAAGGCAGGCAAAGAGGAAATCGTGGGTCTCATCACTGCATTGCAATTATACGCAAACCAAGATCATCAACATGAAATGGAAGAATATGAAACGAAGTGCAAGCTTATCGTAGAAGCTCTCCAAAGTGTCGCTTCTGTCAGGGCAACATATCTTCCGGAAACGGACCTGCGAGCTATTCCTCTTGTCGAGATCCAATTCCTCAACGCGAAGGAAGCGAGAGATCTGATCAAAATTGATACGAAATTGAAAGAGAGAAATCCTCCCATTTACCTAGAAGGTAGCAGAATCGATGAAAAAATACTGCAGGTGAACCCGTTTAATCTGAAAGGAGAGGATCTGGATTTAATTGTGAGTCGCATCAAAGAGGTTGCTTAGCAAATTGCAAAGAAATGTCGCAAACATTCTGAGGGATCATTGAAAGGTTAAATAAATCCGAACCGGAACCCGAAAATTAGAATTGAAGGTTAGGCAAGGCATAAGTCGTGCCGCAATCATAATTGCCGTAGTTGTTATAATCGTCATTGTGGCAGTTGCCGGACTATACGTAACGCAGATCTCCGTTACGACCGTGACAAGCTCGATTCACTCAACATCATCCTCCACTCTTCCTTCCTCTATCACGTCTTCCTCGTCAAGTCCATCCTCTTCCTCTTCGAGCATTGTTTCCACGACATCATCCAGTACGACTTCCTCAACTGCTACGACCTCGTCTCCAACAACCAGTGCTCCAAGTACTCTCGTGATGGAGGATACGTTGTGGCCGATCGATGACATGAACCAGCTCTACGGCTTTGAAGGCCTCCCATTTCCCGGGTGGGGACTGGACAGCGTGTACCAGTCCTTACTCAACGTCAATGAAACCTACATGTTCAGTACGGGAATTCCCGAATATTTGCCGGGACTGGCATTGAATTGGACCGTCTCTCCGAACGGTGAAACGTATACCTTCAACCTGAGACAAGGGGTGACTTTCTCCAACGGAGATCTATTCAACGCCTACGAAGTCTGGGCTGAGATGTATACCTTCTACTACCTCTCCGCGAACAGTTCCGGCTGGCTCGTTTCGTATGACTTGTTCAACATGTCTGCCGTCAACTTTGGGCCCGCGACGATTTCACTTCTAAATCAGTCTGGCTTGAACAATCCAGACTCGCAAGCGCTGAGCCTGATGCAAAACTCCTCCTGGCCCATTTATGCAAACGGCCCCTACCAGATTGTATTCCACCTGAGTGGTCCCTTTGCGTACTTCGAAGGATTGCTAGTGGTGTTCGCGGGAACAATGTTCGACATGCAGTACGTTCTGGACAATGGAGGCCCCGGAACTGCGGTGTCGGTCAACGATTATTTCAACACGAACGCCATCCCCGGGACGGGTCCATATGTGGTCAACGGGTTCTCCGAAGATTCGTACATCAGTTTTAAGCAGAACCCGAATTACTGGGGCCTGAAGCTCACCGCGCAGCAGCTCCAGGCAAACCCATTCCTGGATCCGGGTCACGTAAAGAATGTACTCATCTATTACAGAGCTGATGATATCTCAAGATACACGGATCTCTCGGACGGAGCAGCGCAGATTGTGGCGATCGGCCAGGCCGACTGGAATCTGGTGACTTCGAATCCCAGCAAGTACTCGTACTACACAGTTCCCCAGTTTTCCACGCTCTTCGTTCCCATCTCCCTTAACACTCGGCTCTATCCGACGAACATCACCCTTGTGAGGCAGGCAATTGTGCATGCAATAAACTACACTGACCTCGTGGACGCGGCCCTGGGCGGTCAGGGCAGGGAGCTCGTGCCACCGGAATATCCCCTGTACTCCCAGTTCTATGATCTGGGAAATTTCACACCGTACCAGTACAACCTGACTCTGGCTGAGCAAGATTTGGAAAAGGCGCACATTACGAACATGCCGGCCATTACATATTACATGCCCAACGACTGGTCGGCAGGCGATGTGATGGGCGAAGTGATCCAGGCAGACCTCGCGCAAATCAACATCACCGTCAACATTGAGCTCGCTGAGGTGAGTGATTACACCTCGAACTTTGGAACCTATTCATTCAACCTGAACAACACTGCTAACGAAGGGCAGATCACAGTTTGCGGTGGGTTCACCTGGGGGCCAAGCGAGCTCACGCCGGCTGACGCGTGGGTCGACTTTCTGAGCAACACTTCTACCTGGGGCAACACCGCGGTCTATTACAATCCGGTCGTGCAGAACGCAATTGACACGTTTTTCTCGACCAACAACGTGTCTCAAATCCAGGCTGCAATAAAACAAGCACAAGTTCAAGTCTATAACGACGCGCCGATGATCACCATTCAGCTCGGGTTACTGTACGGTGACGGTTCGCTGGTCTGGCAGAACGGAGTCATCAAGAGCTTTCTCGTGGACCCGCTAACGACCGGAGAGGATACAATGCCGATCTTCAACACCGTAACGTTTGGTTAGACTTCGAAAAAACAGTATTTTGTGAAGGTTTTCTATGCGCGCGCTGATCTAGATTTCCATCTTCAATTCGTCTACTAGCTTATCAACTTCCTCTGGTTGATTGTAAAAGTGTGGGGAGATCCTGACCCCGTCTAAATACTGAAACCCACCAGAGATCCAAATCCCTTTCTTTCTCAACTTTTGCACGACCTCCGCCGCGTTCTTTGCCTTCACATTTACAATCCCCGATCTACTCGAATCTCCCTTCAATGGGGTGTTGAAGTTGAAATTGGCATCCGACAGCCGCGCCACCAAATAGTCTCTAATTTCTAAAACTCCTTTTTCTACTCGGGCCATCCCGATGGCCAGAAGATAATCTATTGCTGCTTTTGCTGCAGTAAAGCCGATTATGCTCATGGACCCAGCTTCAAGCCGGCTTGCAGACAGATGTAGACCGTTCAACCAACCATTTTCTGCCTTTGTGTAAGAATCATAATAGGGGCCATTAGCCCAACCGAAAATGACCGGCTTCATCTCTGGGATAAGGGAATTCCGAACATAGAGAAATCCAGTTCCTTTAATTCCCATTATCCATTTGTAAGTCCCAGTGGCCATGAGATCCACATCCAATTCTTTAAGGTCAACGTCGAGTGCTCCGATCGCCTGGAATGCATCTACGAGGGTGAAAGCACCGTGCCTGTGGGCTAGCTCGCTAATCGCACGGATATCATTTTTGGCTCCTTGGCTGTATTCGACATAGGACAGAAATACTAACGCAGTGTTATCGTCAATTAATCTCTCAACGTCTTCGGTTTGGATCCTTTGATCTCTTCTCTTCACAAATCGAACTTCGATTCCTTGGCCTTCCAGATACTGAGCAAGATAATTGGGATGTTCCACCACAGGATCACCGAGAATGACATTCTTTCCCTTCTTGATCGCAAGAGCCAGCACTGCGGTGCTAAGGCCTAAGTGAGTATTCGGAACTAGAGCTATTTCCCTGGGATCGCAGTGAACAAGTGTTGCGAACGACTCCTTTACTCCAGATGTATTCCCCTGTCCCGGCCCTTCGCCTCCGAAGGGCGTTAGCGAGACAAAAGCTGGAGTCATGTTAGACCAATCCTCAAGGTGTTTCAAAATGGCGTTCCTAACATAATTCGGGCACGGAGAGACGGCCGCATGATTCATGTAAATTTGAGATCTAGTTATGGGAAAATTATCTCGAATGCTTTCAAGGTCTGCTGTGCGCGAGACTTTGTAGGTCTGCAAGTCTTTTTCCCTTTCCTTTCGATCCAACCATTATGCGTTTATTCTCAGTTCACTGAGATCGTCAACGACTTTGCGGACGGCAGCCAGGAAGCTTGTCAATCTTAGAATCTTAAGGAAAGAATATCCCACAATCAAGTCAGACTTATTGGATAATGCGAGGTCTTTCTGAAACCGCTGTTGGTGATAATGTAATTATCCTCGATTCTCATCCCGCCCCCTTTCCTTGCGTAGATTCCTGGCTCAACTGCAACGATATCACCTTCCTCAATAACATCCTGTGAATTTGGTATGAAGAATGGGGCCTCCTGGCCGTCGAGACCAACTCCGTGGCCTGCGTGGTGCGGGAGCTGGGCAAAGCCTGCTTCTTTTATTATATCAGAGACTGTTTGGTATATCTGCGATCCAGTGGTCCCCGGTCTCAAAATTTTTTCTGCTGCACGCTTTGCATTCAGCAATACTTCGAAAACTTCTCTCTGTTCATTTGAAGGAGTACCGATCACAAAAGTACGAGCCGTGTCGGCCCAGTAATAGCTGGACATTGTCTGTATGTCCATGATGAGTGTTTCGCCCTTTCCTAATTTTTTTCTTATTGGAGGGCCGCCTATCTTGAGCGTACGTTTCCCGGATACAAAGTCACCCGCGATGATTGAGTTTCGCCAAAATTCAGGTTCTACCTCTTTGTCGAAGTATGAACTATTCATTTCATGAAAGAGATCCATTTCTAATTTTCCAACCCTTGCAGATTGGCGCGCAACCTGATATGCATGATCGATTCGTCTTGCTGCGTCCGAGTGAAATTTTTGTTCGTCGCGTCCCTTCTTTCTTCTCATCCCAAGGATCTCTTTCGAAATCCCGACCGTTCTTACGCCGGTATCTATCAGGTAGATCTGAGGAAGATGCCAATCCTCAACTCCAACTGTTGTACTTATTCCTCTTCTCTTTAGCAGATCACGAAAAATACCCGAGAAATAGGCGGCGTCGGCAATCATTCTTTCGTTAATGTCATAGTCGGTGAAGGTTTCAATTTCACCAGAGAACACTTTGCTCGCCGGTTCTGACTCGCTCCTACCGACGACCATCAAATGGTTTTCGTGAACGGAATCAACAAGGAGAAAGGTGTTTAGTCTTGGCTTCGGTGTTGAGAATCCAGAAAAATAAAAAACGTGCCGAGGATCGGAAATTA
>JASHPQ010000012.1 GCA_030037995.1 Nitrososphaerales archaeon
AGGAAAATCTCACGAGCACTCGACGAGCTAGAGAAAATCGGCGTCATTTGTGAAAAAGAGAAGTACTACCGAAGACGACGGAACCAAGGAAGTTATGATGAGAAAAGACATGAAGTGATTGTCAGTGGAAGTCATGACAAATTGTGAGGGAAAGTACAGCGACAAGATATTCAATTATTTTCTCAGAGAAAACTTCCCTTGGCCGATCCGTATTTCAAAAAGACGCAGTAGGAACGTCACCGAGAAGAGGATAGATGTGACAGGGGAGTTCGTTCATCCTACCAGAACAGACGCTCAGCGCAACGCGAATTTCGCATTAGGATTGGTAAGGGTGTCGGCAAAAATATAGATGTAAATATGGGGCTTCAAGTTAATTCCACAAGAGTAAGGAATACTTTGATTGACGGCTGATCTCCCTAACAATAAAGGGAGAAATCCAAAGACAGGCTTGGTAGTAGTGGTTACAGTGATAATAATAGGGGCAGCCATTGGAGCTTTTTATCTCGCCAGTGGATCGACTTACTCTTCATCAACGAGCTATGATGTTATCGGTACAACGACCGTTTACGGTAGCACGGCGGGCCTGCCCTGCACTGCGTTGAAACTTCCCTGCGCGCTTCCCCCTTCCATCTCTGCCAATCTGACTTTGTACCAGTCAAAGTACTATTACGTTTCTGAAATTACCGTAAACAATACTGTCTACACGGTCTGGTATGATAATTCGACTTACTGCGTGAGTTCCAAGGGGCGGGGAACAAGCACGTGTTCCCCCTAACATTTTCTATGGTGAGAAGTTGAAGTCGATAGCTCTTGTCTCCGTCGTGCTCGCTGTCGTTGTCATCTCAATTTTTGGAGCTTTATACTTGCCATCGAGTGTCACACCTCGTTCTAGCAGCACACCAAATTCAACTTCTTCTGTTTCTTCGTCTCAATATTCCGCTACAATCCCATCCTCCGGGGGGCTAGCTACAGCCTCCAGTTACTCGCTTTCTACTAGTTCCTCTTTGTCGACTTCTCCCTCAACGCCGTCCCAGACCACCTCGATGGTCACGACTTATTCGTCTTCCTCATCGTCTCCCGGCTACGAATTGATTGGAGTGGTAGTGGTCCACGGCGTCGCGGCGGGTTTCCCCTGCGCAGCTTTGAAGTTACCTTGCCCGCATTACAACAGCTCGAGCACTGCATCAGCCGATCTGATTTTATTTAATGACAAATACTACTACCTTTCCAACATCACATTGAACAATACGACGTATTCGGTTTGGTACGATAATTCCACCTATTACTGTGTGAGCCCACAGTTTCAATCAGAAAGTACATGTCCTCCTTAGCCTAGCGGGTGAAAATGTGAACGATTTTTTGGGCTGTAACACTGAATCGAACCGTCATCCTTGAAGTGCAGACCTCTGCTTTTCGGCCGGATCATGTCGACATACCAGTACACTTCTTGAATGACATGTTTCACTCTGAACCGACCGCAGTGCTCGATAATATGATGATAGCCCGCAGCAATTTCTTCCAAGCAAGAGTACCGGACTAGATGAAGCTCCAGATAGCTCTGTCGCAAATTAGGGCAGCGCGCGCGCGGAAATTCACCCGTAAAATCAACAAAACCAAACGGACAGTTTTGGGCCACTTCATTCATTCTATTGATTTGCTGGCTGATCTCTGCTTTCTATCTCTATATCTGAACTTATTTTCAAGGACTGATAAAGAGAGAATAATTTGGTATTTTTTGAAATAAGCCAAGGCCTTTGCAACTTTCGAATGACTTAAATGATGGCTCAAAAACTTCGCGTAAAGACGATCTCATTCTAGAAGAGTGTCATGTAAAGTATGTCAGTAAAGAAAAGATTAGTAGTATTTTCGTTATGCGTTCTTTCGGTTCTTTTTCTATCCTCGGTCTTTGTTACGCCAGTCTCTGGATCGATTCCAATCACATCGAGCATCGCTGCGGCTGCTTCGTCGCAAGCCAGTAAGAGCAATCAAAACGCGGCCGCTTCTAATGGCCTTCTGCATTCCTTCACTCTTCCTCAACCCAATCCACCTGTTCCATCTAAGCCTCCGTCCGCTCCAACAAAGATAGCTCCATCCAATCCAAATGAGAAACCGCCCATGTCTCCTTGCTCCTGCACGTCCCCGCCATCTGTCAATCCTGGTACTCAAGGAAAACCGGTCGGAACTCCAGTATCCACACCCAATATTTATCCAAACGCCACGATAGTACCTGGATCTACGTCAGACCCTCATCAATGGGATATCATTCAGTACTCCTATAAAACGGGGGAGGTAGATACAGATTATGGCGGAACTTTTGCAGCCGTTAGCCCGAGCAGCATTAGTGGGGAGAACGTTTGTAGTTCTTCGACTTATCCTGCATATTGTAACACACTCATCGTTGAACCTATGAACATCGACATAGG
This sequence comes from Nitrososphaerales archaeon, assembly GCA_030037995.1. GTDB lineage: Archaea > Thermoproteota > Nitrososphaeria > Nitrososphaerales > CADDZS01 > DATLTL01. Next base: position 2,424 of record JASHPQ010000012.1, read on the forward strand.
GAGCGCGACTGGAAGCCAGGTCTGGTTCCAATTTACAGTTTACTTTACCGAGGAATGCACCTCCTCCTCCCTCTCATCTTGCAGCTACTTCATGTCCAGCTTCAGCATCTGGGACAACCCCAGCACGGCCTGCGGTGCAGATATTACTTACAATGAGAATCTCATTACATCTACATCAAATCAAGGTTCACCAGGCCTTCCCTATAATCCTGGCGATTCGTACGAGTGGCACTTCTACGAGACCACTACTGCAAATCAATGGCAGTTTTTGATCAAAGATGACACTACAGGTAACTATTGGTTTGACCTATGGAACCTGCCGAGCTCCAGTCTGATCTACGACGGGAGCTGCTACTCACCCGCTGTTGCGATGGAGAATTACATGCAGTCTGGGGTTTCATCGCTGTCGAACTTTCCATTCTTCCAGTTCGACGAAGGCAACATCCTCTGCGATCTCGTTTGCGGGGTGAATTACGGGATTTTTGGATCGTCGTCATATTACTATATAACATGCGACTTCTGCGATACTTCTACCGGCACTGAGGACGGATACTCTCTCGGCATCTACCAGAGCTTTATCCAAGACTACAACGATGTAGACTGGTTCTGGACATTGTTCCAGGCAGGGTCTGAGGTTCCAGTTTCCATCAGCCTCTCGGCAGACCAGTATACGACACCCATCAGTACCAGCAACGACTTCCCCATTTACTATTACCAGCAAGGCGTGTACTATGGAGTGAACTACGAATCTGATTACAGCCAGACGTTCCCAGCAGCGCAGTCGGGAGGTTTGGGCCAGTACTTATATGGCAGTCTGACCATACCAGCGGATCCAGACACTTATCTACAGCTGTATACTTATTCCACGAATTCTGGACCGGACGAGACCTATTGGTGCTACTCCATCACGAGCGGTCTCTGTAACGATAACTACGCGTATTCGTACGGCGGGACTTCCTACACTTTCTACTACTACGAGCTGTGGCTAGAGGAGCCTTACATGAATGTCATTGATGGGGGTTCTCCACCTTCAGTGGACGCATGTTATTATACGGCTCCGTCGTCTGCCGGCAGTACAGATACGCCTACGGTTTATTGCCCGACACTCGGGGTTGGATCTGGATCCGCTGATGTCTTTTGGTCGCTCCCGGGTTCTACGATTAATGTGCCTACCTGCGACCCAGAGGGAATACACGAGGTTGGGATAGTAGATGTACCGTTTTGCGGGACTAACTACGGAGGTTACCCGAGTGAAAGGTGGGATACCGGTGTGTGCAATTACGACGAGTTCATCTTGGGCGGTTGCGAAGATGCCGTTACGGTCTCAGGCGTCCTGTCAGTAGGCGCAATCAACTACTGGAACCAGTATCTCGCCGACTTCTCGTACTCCATCTCCGACAGTAGTACCGGCTGGACCGCGCCCAACGCGAACGGCTACCAGTTCGGGACGGTGGAGCATATTGCTCTCACTACCAGCGTCCAGGGGATCTGGTTCGACGCGACCAATGCCTGGTCCCTCACTCCCTCCGTATTGGGTGGATCCACGGGTACCGACAGGGCGGCCTCACCTAAT
>JASHPQ010000107.1 GCA_030037995.1 Nitrososphaerales archaeon
GGTAACTTCTTCGTGATTCCTGGGAAGCATCGGAGTGACTGGATCCTCAATGCGGTCGCCTCGGGGGAAGCTACAGTCAGATTAGGCGACTATTCACAGTCAGTGAAGTGTGAGCTGTTTTCTAATCTAAAGGAGATCTCTGACCTTTTCATTAGAAAATATGGAGAGAGAGTAGTTGCAGACTGGTATTCTGATTCAGGGAGTTGTTTGATGCTCATCCCCGTCGGTGGGCTTATCGCGAGGGGAAGAATTCGTGGAGAGAATGAATCCGCTCTGGACTTCAACTCCTGGAAAGAAACTGGAAAGAACTACTATTCCGCGGTATCCGAGGCTTTTGATTGCGCCTCAGATGAATACGATTTTACGATCCGCCAGAATTTCATCAACGTGTGGATCAGGAACAGGTCGATAAAGGAGCTTCTGTTTCTTACGAGACCCGACGACGTACTTCTGGAGATCGGTTCGGGGACCGGAGCCGAGGCGCTCCTGATAGCTAAACACGTTCGCGGGATTATTGCAACGGACATATCCAGTAAAATGGTCTCGCTGCTGGAGCGAAAGGTGGAAGCTCGTGGACTGAAGAATAAAGTGAAATCGGTTCGGCTCGGGGCCTCCGAGATAGCCGGTGTTAGAGATTATCTGCCCAACGGGAAAGTAAGGGTGGCCTATTCCTTCAACGGTGCTCTAAATTGCGAACTGAAAATCCGTGGATTCCCATCGGAGCTCTGGAAAATCATGGAACCGAAGGGACTATTCGTTTGCTCGATCCGAAATACCTTGTGCTTGTCCGAGGCAATCACGCATGCAGCAGTGCTGCAGCTTGGGCGAATGGCTCCCAGAAAGAAGCAACCGGTAATGGTTTCAGTAGGCGGAATGGATATTCCTTCCTACTATTATTCTCCGGGCAAGTTTGCCAGGATTTTTGAACCCTACTTCAGCTTGAGGAAAGTGATTGGCCTCCCAGCCTTGATGCCGCCCGCGTACCTCAGCAACGTCTACGTGAAAGTGAGAAAGGTCCTCTTTTTTGTGGAGAATGCAGAAAATGCTTTGGCCAGTGTTTACCCGGTAAACCGGCTCGGTGACCAAACACTATTTGTTTTCGAGCGCAGGGAGATTAACAATTAAAATGAAGGGCAATTAGCTCGAAAATCTTCGAGGCGCATCGGGCGGGCGTCTACTTTTGCAGCTACTGTTTACGCCCCTGCTTCCTGTACGAGCACTTGAACTTCTAGATCCGGTTATCTTCGAAACGAAATCGGATCAGACTTTACAAAGGAATAAATTTACAGGCTTGAGTGGAAATGGGAGTTCCATTTTGCAAGTCACCGATTGGCTAGGAAAGCCAGAATTTGAAAAAATAATTTCAGAGCCCGGTCCTCATCTTGTAGTGTTTGCCGCAAAATGGTGTGGTTTTTGCTCCAGGTTCGTAGGACAGGCAAAATCCCTAGAAACTCAGGCAAAGATTGAATTGTCGCTCGTAGACGCGGACGAACCCGATGAATCATTGTGGGATGAATTTGCAATAAAAATCGTGCCTACTCTCGCAGTCTTCACCCACGGGCAGGTCGTGTTTCGCCGGGACGGTCGGTCTGGTGCGGGCCTCAGCATGTCCGATCTTCAGGAAGGGATCTCAAAAGCAGCGACAGCCGCAAGCCAGGCGGACTACAAAAAGTAGTAGGATAACACGACGAGGATCACCGATCCTGCCAAGGCTATCGCCCACCTCGTCCTGTCCCATTCGTACACTTTCTTACCGTCAAGCGAGCCAAAGGGGATGAGGTTGACCAGCGCCATCCACGCATTAAACCAGGCAATCTGAACAAGTATGGAACCAACGAAATGATAGGTAAATCTTGAGAGAATGAAAATGACCGTTCCAACAGCTATATTGAAACCCGGCCCAACAATGGCAATGCCCCCAATAACGTCTTTGCTTCCGTTGCCCTGAATGTTGGTCTGCCCGGGCGCGAGGAACTTTACGAGAAACACAGAGCTTACTGCAGTGAGCATTAAACCGTAGAGATTCGTCCTGAACTCTGCCCACAAGCCGTTGCGCCGCGCGAGGAACTTGTGAGTGATTTCGTGACCCAGAAAGGAAACGAGGTACATCGGCACAGTAATCACGAAGAACAGCGGTGTGGGAGCTACCAGCGGACTAACAGTCGTCACCCAGTTTGTGAGCACGCCGGAGAGAACTACTACGAGACTGGCTACGAGAACGTGCTTTTCCTCTACCTTGGAAAAAATTCCGGCGTACTTCAGCCTAAAACTAGACCGGCTCGAACGGATGTAAGGCAGACTCTTTCTATCGGGGTTGGCTGGATTGTACTGCCGGGAAGTTAAATGTCCAGGCTGCTTCGGACCGCCGACTCGAGGGCAGGCGTGGTTTTCAGGCAGCCTGTGATCGGAGCAGAAAGATTCGCCACAATAATTGCAGCGAAAAGGGAGACCTTCTTTATGCTGCTCGCAGTAGTGGCACTCCATTGATTATCGGTGAGCTCCCTCGGAATCAAACGGCGAGGTTTGCATAAGAAAAAGATTCCGCTTTCGCTTTTCACGCCTGATATCTGTCTATATCAAAAAAATTCAATAGCAATTTTCGAAGAGATGAGTATTCCCTTTGATTCCTCGAGGGTTCGAGCTGTGGAAGCAAGCGCTTGCTCTCGATCACAAGTCGTCTATGGAGGAGTCCAAGGTGCAGTTTGAAGTGGCCGCCAAGGCATTTTTCGAGGAAGCGAGCGGAGCGGCGATTGGGGTGGCGCGGGCTCTGTTCGAATACTCCACTCTTATGGACGCTTTGGCCGCGGTGCAGGGAGGGAGGTTACTCAAGACTCAAATGAAATTTGACGAAGCTCTCGAGAACTTTGCGAAAGCGTCCGAGATACTGAGGGCGACTGTTCACTTTGGATTTTTAGCCAGCTACGTTTCCGGTTGTGCCTCGCTGGAGACCGCCTCCGAAATAAGTGACGATGAGGAAAAATTCCAAGGATTCAAGAATGCCATCGCCCTTTTGGAGCAGTCCAAACTTGCCCTGAGCTTCAGGGATGAACGTCATCCGCTAATGCGCTCTATTGATGCGATGATTAAATTTGCAATCTCTCGCGCTCTCCTCGTAGAGTCCCAGATGTTGATGCAGAAAGGAGCGACTGCAGACTCTAGAAAGAAGAGGAAGCAATCCAGAAGTGTGGAGAAAGATTTCGAAGAACTGGCGGGGGAGGAAGTGCATTCGCCCGTTTCTCGTTACAAAATCGATTACTTTCTGAAGGGGTATGAGTACGAGAGAGCTACACTTGGAGCATTCATCATGACTTTTCCCGAAAGAACCTCGCTCTGGATTGGAAACGTCGGAAAGAATTTCGCTCTGGTAGAGACTCTCGGAGAAGCCCCGGTGGGAAAAACGATCCCGCCATCCGGTTCCATCACGGTGCCGATGCTTCCCGAGTTTCACGGGAGGTTAAGAATCCAGTACACGGACGAGGAAACCCATCGACGATACGACGAAGGTTGTTTAACTGTCATTTGACTTTGCCGAGAGACTCTTCCATACGCGATCGCTGGCATATACGTCTTGGAGTGCAAATCCCACTGACTTGAATAACGTCACCCGACCTGAATCACTCTTCTTGGCTTTTGATCTTGACACTAGCTCGAAGAGGTCAGCTTTGATATCATTGGGGCTTAAACTACCAGACTGGATCGCATGGAGAACATCGCCAGCTTCCTCGATCACGCCCTCCCTAGTATCGACAAAAAGATCCGAGTTCAAAATGGTTTGAAGATCCATCTCGCGTCTCTCTGGAAGCGTTCCGACACTATTGACGTGTGAGTCCGGGGGAATTTCCTCCCACGCAACCACCGGGGTGGAGGAATTGGTCGC
>JASHPQ010000108.1 GCA_030037995.1 Nitrososphaerales archaeon
ATCGTATTCGATTGTTCCAGATTGCCAGTGATGTGCCTTCGGAGAAAGCACCACATAATCTACGAGAGGGAAGGGAACATCGACGTCTCTCGGATTTATTGTTCCCGACTTTGTCAGCCATCGTACCTGTGCTATTACGGTCCCTGGATTCGGCCTAGCCTTGACTGCTTGTGCCATGTTCAGCACCGTGCCCCTTATTCCTTCGTCCATCATCGAGAGATTTCCAGTTTCGTCGGAAACACTTGCCCGAATTAGGGCAAAATTAGGCTTGGGCGCTTGATAAAACAAGAATTCTTCTCCTTGGATCTCAATTGCGCTGACTCTGCACGTCATCTTGCCAGTTGCTCTCGCATTGAGAGCCCCTCCTTCCCTCCTAGGATCTAGCAGAGTATCAATTCCGATTTTTGTTACGAGGCCGGGCCGGCCCGAGGCAATTTCTCTGAACCAATAGGCGGCTATTCCTATCGGCCAGCTGTACGCTTCGACAAGGTCCGCTTCAACAACTTTCTGAGTCCAGGGAGAAAAACCGAGAAAGGGAATCTGGAAGCCTCGGAGAAATTCTTGATGCGCATTCTTGCAAAGCTGCTCGCTTACACAATCCAGTGCTCGACCAGGCACCGCGGGGAGCGAATCACAAAGCAGAAAAATATTTTTTGGATGTCCCGTTCTTTCGTACAGCTCGTAAAGTTTCAGAATCAAGTGTTCTGGAGTCGCGGCGAGATTGAACCCGGATATGGCCACCACAGAATCGTCGCGGACGAAAGAAAGAGCTGTATTTGCGTTTTTCATCTTCTTGAATGCAGGAATCACGCTGTTCAAAGCAAGCCATCTGATCTTGACTTCTCTTTAAGTTGGTTCTGCGTATTTATTGGAAGGAGGCGATTCTCAAACCTGAGAACGATCCAGAAAAAACGCCAGAAGAGAGGCGATGGTTAACAGGCTAAATAGCTCTCACGCCACATCTGAAAAAAGAACAATGCCGGTCTTTAGCGAAAAAGAGCTCCATGATTTCTGTTTCGACATTCTCTCTCGGCTCGGTGCGTCAGACGAGGAAGCTGACCGAGTAGCCACTCATCTCGTAACCAGCAATTTAGTGGGACATGACTCGCACGGGGTGATCCATCTTCCCGGTTACGTGGAGCAACTCAAAGCGGGCGAAATTAAACTGGGGACTAGCATCGATACAGTTCGAGAAACTCCCTCCATGGCCGTGCTCGACGGGAACTGGGGATTCGGGCAGTTGATTGCCCAAAAGGCGATGCAGATTGCGATTCAAAAGGCCGATAAGACCTCCATCTCTTGCATCGGTGTCAGAAATTGCAACCACATCGGCCGGCTCGGAGAGTACAGTACGATGGCTGCCGAGAAAAACATGGTCGGGATCATATCGGTTAACGATCACGGCACCGCCCACGTCATGGCTCCTTTCGGCGGCATTACCGGAAGATTATCACCGAATCCCATCTCCATCGCGTTTCCGGGTGGCAACGGGGAGCCACCGATTCTCTTGGATATGTCGACCACGGTGGTGGCAGAGGGGAAGCTGTCTGTCAGGCGCAGTAAAGGGGAGAGCATTCCGGAGGGCTGGGCGATCGACGCGAGAGGACAGCCGGTTACCAACCCAGAGGGCTACTGGGGTCCTCCCCGCGGCGCACTCCTTCCGCTGGGCGGAGCGCTTGCCGGTCACAAGGGATTCGGCCTCGGCTTCATGCTGGACGTCCTGGACGGCGCCCTAGGAGGCGCGGGTCCTTCTAGAGAAGGAGCGACGAGACTTGGGAACGGACTCTTCATTTCAGTGATAAAAATTTCAGACTTTGTACCTCCTGAAGATTTCAAAGAACAAGTTCAAAACTTGGTACGATTTGTAAAAAGCTCCCAACTCGCTCCAGGTTTTTCCGAAATTCTGGTGCCGGGCGAATTCGAGTCCCGGCAAATGAATAGGAGGAAAGCGACCGGGATAACGATCGAGCAGGAAACTTGGAGGAGGCTTCTCGTTACGGCGCGCTCAGCTGGGTTGGAAGTACCGCCCTAAAATTAGCGCTAAATGCCGCATCATACTTAGCTTCACCGGTGTGAAGTTTGCAGTGGATATAGCGAGCAGCGGCTTAACTTAGTTGGGTGATTTTCACGTAACTGTGGCCGCTGGCATGGCGACACAATCGAAGGATCCGCTTCGAAGACCTTCTCCACGCACTAAGGGAGCTCGCAGCTCATGTCCGACGGCGTGCATGAGCGGGACATCGTCTCTAATGCCCTACGAGCTATCGCTTTCCAATTTTAGAAAGAATAATTTTGGCGCACTAACAGAGCGTGTGGGGCGTATGATTGCACATCCTGCAAGTCATAGGAAGTGGCCCGTCCCTTTGGAAGCATTGTCCGGCGATGTGATTTTAGCCAGCAGGATTCGTCTCTTCTGGAGGCTCAGAGCGGGAGGCCGCACTATCGGCCACGTTCGCATCTACCTTTTCGGGCTCTAGGACCAGTACCATAAAGAAGTATGCAATCGCAAGAATGCCGAATACACCAAGTATCACCACGAATGCAGTTCCGATCGCGTCCGCGCTCGCCAAATCAAAGTCACTTTTGAGTAAATTCCGTGCGGTAGGGGTTATAACCGATATGATGATTTTTATGCGTCAAACTTCAGAGTTCCAGATTCCCGCTTCGACGTTTTGGAGAGCTTGTTTTCAGCTCGCCACTTCTAACGATTTAAGATCTTGATGCCTCGGGCTAGGTTCACGAATGGAAAGTACTCCATTTGTTCTCGAATTTTCTTGGCAGCTTCCTCGCCCGCATACTTTTGCACAGGTAGAGTCCAAGGTCTGTTGAAGCGCTCACTCCTCCAGCTGTGGTTACGTCGCCCTCATCCACTATCCTTGCGTCCTTTACGATGGTCGAGCAGTATTTTTTTAACAACTCGTGAGCGTTGTGATGCGTCGTTGCCCTCCTTCCCTTCAAGAACCCAGCAGCTCCCAGAAGCAGGGCGCCAGTGCGCACCGAGGCCACCGACTTGGAACCTTTCGCCGTACCGATCCATTTTAAGAATGTCGCACCAGCCAGGAGTTTCCTGCTACCAGGACCTCCCGGCACAATTACACAATCGAATCCCGAAAGTGACTTCGCGACCATGGTGGCAAGAATTTGCAGGCCGACTCGGTCTGTCACTGCCTTTTTTCGTGCACAGATTTCTCACTTGAGGGCGGGAACAAACCCCATCGTTTTCAGTTTGGTGATGGGTTCGAACGCCCCAACAAAATCAAGGGACCTCATTCCATCGTAGATGACGAAACCAATTCTCAAAAAAATGCGAACTCTTTTTTCAAATTCAATCTCTAAGACCTCTAAAGTCTTCGTAGCTCGATGCTTTAGTCGATTGAAAAGGTTTGGCGCCGCCCACTCCTAAGGATGTACTTCACCACATTGTAGTTTGCTTGAATGGCCTCGCTTCGTGTTTGTGTGAAGTACCACATCTTCGGACGTGTCTTGCGATCTTCTTGCTGCTAATCGATTTGCCACACTTTGGACAAATAGGCACGGAATAGTACTCTCGTTCTCCAGTGTTATAAGCTTAGAAGTTTCTCGGATCTACAATATACGTTCACAATTCTGTTCGTACCGGCTGTCTTTGGATCAGATTGATAGACACGATCAAAAAGAGTGCTTTATTACGGCCACTCTTCTCTAGTCTGCTGAATTTCAACTGGTGAGTATGAAAAAGTGACGAGTACAAAAGACATCGAACTAGGATACCAGATGTCCCTGGAGCAGTTTCAGCCCGATGTGGCCCTCGAACATGCTGTCCTCGCTGAAAAGTACGGGTTTGAGTCCATCTGGGCCAGCGATCACTTCATGCCCTGGTACCACACCAACGCTTCGTCATGCTTTGCCTGGAGCTGGCTCGGAGCGGCAGCCCAGGCTACCAAAAGAATGAAGTTCGGAACGGGACTCACGTGCCCTTCTTTTCGCTACCATCCCGGTCTCGTCGCTCAGGCATTCGCCACCCTGGATTACATGTTCCCCGGCAGGATCTTCCTTTCCCTCGGTACTGGGGAAGCGCTGAACGAGATGCCGCTCGGCTATGAATGGCCGCAGCACGCTGAGAGACTGGGGAGGCTGGAGGAGGCCATACAGGTCATTCGCAAACTCTGGACGGGAGATCTGGTCTCTCACAAAGGTGCTTACTACCGGTTGCGAAAGGCGAAACTGTATACGCCACCGAAAGGCAGGATTCCGATATTCGTCGCTGCTTCTGGGCAAAAAGCGGCCGAGCTCGCAGGACGGGCAGGCGACGGGTTGCTCACGGTTCCGAATCCAGACGATTCCTACTTCAAAGACCTCCTCTTCCCTGCAGTGGAGCGTGGACTGCTAGCTTCCGAAAGGCAGAGAGATTCTTTCGAATGGAACGTCGAGCTACAAGTTTCTTTCGACGAAGATTATGACAAGGCGATCCAATCGGTTCGTCCGTGGGCCGGAAACGTGATGCCCATTTTCTTCAATCTCGGAGTGTCCGATCCAAGAGTAATCGAGGAGCATGGAAAGTTCGTCGGAGACAAGGAGCTCGCGAAAATGTGGGTGATCGCAACCTCCAGCGAACCGATCATGAACGCGATCGAAAGGTATGCGAGGCTCGGATTCACCGGCATCCACATCACGAGCTCCAGTCCGAGTCAGGAGAAATTTATGAAACTGTTCGAAAAAGAAATTCGCCCTAATTTCAGGAAGTAGGACGAAAATCAAATCCACCTGGGGATGATCACGTAATGGAGATCAAAGCAGGCGAAATCCGGGCGGCCGCGGATCTCGAGTCCATAAGGGAGTGGTTCGCCTACAACGACTATGTCAGGAAAAAGTATCTGAAGCTTCTCGAGACCCTGCCTAGCGAACAACTGACGAAAGATAGGGGAGCGTCCTTCCCTTCGCTCCTCGACATCTCTGCCCACATCTTCTTCGCATACCGACTCTGGCTTAACGAGATGTACAGCGGAGTTCCGCTTGACGAAAGCGATTCCTTTGGGAGAAAGTGCGCATCCTTAGAGGAGCTGAAAAAGAACGCGGAGAAGATGGGCCCCTTTATCCTCGACTTTGTTCAGAAGTTGCAGCCGCAGGATCTTGGCAGGTGGATCGAAAGGCCCAGGGAGGGGCAGGCATTCACTTTCAACGTGAAGAACATGCTGTGGCATCTGATCGAGGAAGAGCTGCAGCATAGGGGCGAGCTCAACGCACTGCTATGGCAAATGGACATTGACCCGCCGATTACTGGTTGGGGTACGTGGAAGAGAGAAACGGGATCCAAGGCTTGACAGGCGATAATAGGACTGGCTGGGCGTTCAGCTCTGACCCGGCTTTCGCTTCGCGCTTAAAAAATCTGTATTGCATAGCCATCGAGATCTGGCACCCATGCGCTACGTAATGTTACAATGAAGCCGTGCGGAACGCTGGGAGGCCAAGCGCGTTTAGCTTTGAGCTCAGCAAATGCTTCGCCTACGATATCCACCCAAAGATGCAAGCCCCAGGATCAGATCTCCCAGAAGTCGCACTGCGTGTAGCGGACTTTCGGTCTTGGGGGTACGGAACGTTTCTCTATAACTAAAGAGGTTTCGGTAGAATGCGACGGAGCTTTCGACCTTCTCAACTCAGAAATTTACTTAAGGATCTCGGGAAACATAAACGACAGGTTACGAACTCGCAGTCTTTCATGAAGTTAGAGAACACTTTGGTGGCAATTCTCTAATTTATGGTGAGAGTCTTGCAAGATCTCAGATACAGACAAACTATTCTATACGTTGATCCAGTTTTGGCCGGGCTTTCTCTTTTCTTGGTATCTCTTTATGAAAGTCCTCCTGTTTCGCTGTTTGGGGATGACACTTACTCTTGTTCTTCCTTGAATTTTGGGAGTCTGGCCTCTTACTTTTCCGGCCTTCGTAAGGGATCCGTGCGTTGGCACTAATCTTCACTCGTTGGCAGATTACTATCGACTTTGGGCTATAAGCGTTTTTACCTTAGAATTCTCTACGAGGGCTCCGGTCCTGTCCCTTTCAAGTCTTCCAAACTCTTTTGAGATCCTCCTCAACACTTTATCCTCTAAGACAGGGCCGTCTCGACACAAGACGACATCTTGAATGCAGCAGCTACCGCAAATCGCAATCCCGCACTTCATGATTCTTTCAAGACTGAATTGAGCAGGGATTCGATTCTCGGAAGCGATATTGAAGATCTGGAGCATCATGGCTTCGGGGCCGCAGCAGCAGACTAAATCGAAATCGTATTTTTTGACAAGAGCTTGCACCTGCTCGTGCGCGAATCCTCTGAATCCCAGAGTCCCGTCATCGGTCGTCGGAGAGACTTTTTCTGACCCCAGAAAT
>JASHPQ010000109.1 GCA_030037995.1 Nitrososphaerales archaeon
GGCAAGATCGTTCTCCCCGTCTCCAAAACAGGTGAGGAACAGCTTTCTAGTGGTACCAAAGTGCTGAATAGTCGCGGCGACTCCGGTCCCTTTGTCCACGTTCGGAGGCACTATCATCAGCGAATCTCGATTCGGGATCAATTTCGCCTCAAATCCAGACTTTGAAAGGAACTCCGAAAAACGAGGGGCGTACTGGATGCTTGTCGCAAACATTACTTCCGAAGAATGCATGGGAATGCCCGAGGTGGGGAAAAGACGCTTTGCTTTTTCCGCCCACTCTTTTCCGAGAACTTCTTTTCGTTTCAGATCTGAAAAGTAGGAAACGGCGCCGTTGTCAGCGATTAGAAAAGAGAAGACGTTGGATAAAGCTTGATCCACTTTCATCAGGAAAGATAAGTCTCTCCCCGAAATAATTCCTAGAGTGGCGAGCCCTTTCTCTTTCATCTTCTTGAGGGCGTCCCTGGCAACCTGGGGTACTTCGCTGGTCTCGTAAGTTAGAGTGCCGTCGTAATCGAAGATGAGGATGTTGTGTATTTCCTCCCGCGACAAGTGAAGTTTGAAGGGCCTCCCTAAGCAGACAGCCGTGCTACTACGCTGGTCGGAGGGAAAGCTCTCGCGGCGAGAAAGACCGAGAAATCACTCTTTGTCGATGAATTCGCTTGCGTTAGGCGGATCCGGGGACAGTCCTTTCCTCTTTCTGATATCTCTTACAATGTCGAGAAGCATCGATTGGGGCACGGGTTGCCAGGCTTTGAAGTAGGTATTCCACATCGCCTTCCCCGCGGTGGCACCCCTCATGGTCTCCGAGAGATCGAAGGTCTCCGAGGTAGGGATCTCTCCCTGGATTATCGTAACCACTTCCTTCTGCTCCACGTTCAGCATCTTCCCCCTCTTTCCAGAAATTACACTCGCAATGGGGCCAATCTGCTCCGCGGGGCACTTGATTTCGATCCCCAAGATTGGTTCGAGCAAAGTAGGATCCGCCGTCAGTGCGGCTCCCAGTATAGCCCTCCGAGTTGCAGGCATCAGTTGCGCGTAGGTTCTGTGAGCCGGGTCCTCGTGCGGAACATAATGCGTGAGGACCACCTTCATGCCCCTGCAAAACTCATACGCTAGCGGGCCGTTCGTCATCACATCGTTAAAGCCCGCCCTGATCGAGTCCATAGACTCTTGGAGGAACTGGACTCCCTTTGTCTCCTCCAAAAACATGTTCCCCTTTTCATCAATGGTAACCACGGAGCGCGCTTCGTCGGCGTCCCATCCGTGCTCTCTTAGGACTTTCGCGACCGTCTTCTTGTCCGTGTTCTCGTTAAGCTGGCCCGTCCTGATGAGTTCCACGACGTCCGGGGGCAGCGGTTCGATCCGAATGAAGATCTTGTTGTGCCGGTTCGGCGAACGAGACATTATTGGGCCGGCCCTGTTTCGCACAGCCTCCCTGTAATTGACAAGTGGAGGACTGGTGACGATCTCGATCTTCTGGTCCTGCAAAAGGGTCGTTGCGATTTCCAAGTGGAGGACCCCCATCCCCGCGAGGAGCTGCTCGCCGGTTTCTTCGTTGATCCGAACGACCAGGTTGGGATCTTCAATCGTCAGCCTCCTCAGAGCTTCCACGAGTTTTGGGAGGTCTTTCGGATGCTTGGGCTCAACAGCAATCGTCACGACCGGCTCCGAAACGTACTTTATCGATTCAAAGGTGGCAATGTCCTTAATCGTGGAAATGGTTTCTCCGGCTCTGGCGTGCTCCAGCCCTAAAAGCGCGGGGATGTTTCCGGCGGTGAGCTGCCCCACCATCTCTCTCTGGGCGCCCATGTAGAAGTTTACAGACTGGATTCTTTCCTCTCGTTTTGCACCAAGGAGGTAAACGCTGTCCCCGTCTCTCACGGTTCCGGAAAATAATCGTCCGGTTGCAACAATGCCCGCCTGCGGATCCACGTTGATATTTGTAATCATCATCACGATGGGCCCGTTGTCGTCGCACTCCAACAGGGATTTTCCAATTTCACTGTTCAAGTCGCCTGTCCAGATTCTCGGAATCCTGTACTTCTGGGCGACCTGAGGAGGCGGGTGGTGCTGGATCACCATGCCGAGAACTGCCTCGTGGAGTGGAGCCCTCTTTGCTAGCTCCGCTACATCTCCCGTGGTATACGCAGCGTAAACATCCCCAAAGTTGATTCCCTTTTTCGCAGCAATTGACGCGTTGAACCCCCATCGATCTTTGGCAGAGCCGAAGGAGACGCTGCTGTCACCTATGGATACCTTCCACCTCTGCTTGAGCTCCGGTTCCGCGTAGGTATCTACAAGATCGTTGAAGGCGCTCACGATCTTTCCGATCCATTTCTGCATGGCGTCTTTATCCAGACGCAGCTCCTTGACGAGGCGGTCGATCTTGTTGATGTACAAAACGGGACGCACCCTTTCTTCAAGCGCCTGGCGCGTCACGGTCTCCGTCTGGGTCATTATCCCTTCGACCGCGTCGCTCACTACGACTGCACCGTCGATCGCCCGCAGCGATCGCGTAACCCTGCCGGTAAAGTCAATGTGGCCGGGAGTGTCAATCATGTTCAAAACGTATGGAGTGCCGTCCTGCTCGTAGTACAGCGTAACATTGGCCGCCTTGATCGTCATCTGCCTCTGCTGCTCCAGTTCCATAGAGTCCAGCGCCAGAGCCTGGCCAGCCACTGACGGAGAGATCATCCCGGCCGCCGCGAGCAAGCTGTCGCTCATCGTAGTTTTTCCGTGATCGACGTGAGCTATAACACCGAAATTTCGCACCTGATTCTTGTTGGAAATCGTGCTCATAATTTCCTGAATGTTCTTTAGTTTAGGCAAGAATGATCAAACTCTGCTCCGGACGATCTGAGACGCACAAACTTTTCTTCTATCGTGGAAAAATTACGGCAATATAGCTGATTTTCCCTCGCCCCTTTTATGTTTGTATCAAAGCGGATCGTGGGAAAGAGCAAGCGAGAAATTCGGTCGCATGTTTTTTACGTTACGTTGATCGCCGTAGCACATTTGAAACCGCGTAAATTCGATTATATAGCTTCGAAAGAGTGCCAGTTTTTCGAAAATTGTCTAGCTCAGAGATTCCGAATTTTTACAAACTCCCGGTTCAGAAGCGCCTCCAAGCCGTGAAGACGTTTGCAGGTCTGGACGCGAATGAAGCAGACTCGATTGGGTCCTTTTCAGGACTGCCGCCAGAAACCGCAGATCGCATGATAGAGAATGTGATCGGAGCGATACCCGTCCCGCTCGGGATCGCAACCAACTTCCTCGTCAACGGCAAGGATTACCTCGTCCCGATGGCAATCGAAGAACCATCGGTCGTCGCAGCCGCGAGCAATGCTGCTAAAATGGCTAGAAAATACGGCGGCTTTAGGACGAGTAATACAGGACCTGTTATGATCGGACAGATCCAGACTGTGCGCGTGAAGGATCCACACCGCGCGCGGATGGATATTTTGGCGCATCGTGAGGAGCTCCTGCGGAAGGCGAACGAACAGGATCCCAAGCTCGTCTCCGTGGGAGGCGGAGCCAAAGATCTTGAGGTTAAAGTCATCGATACCAAAAAGGGACAGATGGTGATTTCGGAGTTGATAGTAGATTGCAGGGACGCCATGGGGGCGAACGCGGTGAATACCATGGCGGAGGCGATCGCGCCAGACATCGAGCGGATCGCTAAAGGAAGAGTGTTCCTTCGCATCATCTCGAACCTGGCCACCAGAAGGCTTGTTAGAAGCACCGCCACTTTCGACAAAGAGCTCCTAGGAGGATCTGAAATCGCCGAGGGGATAGTCGAGGCCTACGCCTTCGCAGACGCAGATCCTTACAGGTGCGCCACTCATAACAAGGGGATCATGAACGGCGTGATCGCGGTGGCGCTCGCGGTTGGCCAGGATACGCGCGCTCTAGAAGCCGGCGCCCACTCCTTCGCCGCAAGAAGAGGAGGCTACAGGTCTCTCACGACGTACGAGCTGAACCAGGACGGAAATCTGGTGGGGACGATCGAAATGCCCGTCGCGGTCGGCTTGATCGGCGGCGCTTCCGCGGTGCATCCGGTGGCAAAAGCGTGCGTGAAAATCCTGGGAGTGAAGAGCGCTATTGAGCTTGGTGAAGTCATCGCCTCGGTAGGACTGGCGCAGAACTTTGCGGCGCTGAGGGCTCTCTCTTCGGAGGGAATCCAGCGAGGACACATGAAACTCCACGCGCGAAACGTAGCCGCATCAGCCGGGGCAACCGGCGAACTTGTTGATCTCGTCGCCCAGAAAATGGTGGAGGAGAGAAAGATTAGGTTCGATAGGGCACAGGAACTCGTGAAACAGCTTTCAAGTTCGGGCTAAAGATTTTGGACTTCCACTTTTTGTAGAACCTCTTAAAACCCGGCTGCATTCACGATTTATGAAAGTCGAGTTTTCTACGGGGCCCGTGGCCTAGTACGTGCACCCAACATAGAGATAGCGGTGCGCATAGATTGGATAAGGCGTTGCCCCTCTAAGGCAGAGATCGAGGGTTCAAATCCCTCCGGGCCCGCTAATTTACTCATGATCTCTGGTTTGGGGATGAATGCATTTCCCTTAGAAGCTAGCTTTAAGCTAACAATTTGGGATATGCGTTCAGCAAGAGATTCGATGTTGGAATTGAAGTCCACGGTTCTGGACAGGTAGTGCCTAAGCAGATCTCCTATCGACTCTTATCCGTCTTTTGATAGCTTCTGATTCAGAGAGGCTATCTCATTTTCACTTAACCAAGTTGCAAGGCTCCGGCTTGTTTCAGGCATTGGGCTAGAGGGATGTTTCCAGTGCGATTTATTCATCCTAAGCCATCTTCGTTCCCGATACACTCTGTCGATCCTGTACTGACTTAATTCACAAGCCGATTATTCCGGCAAACCAGGTCAATACGGATAGAATGAAAAAACGAAGTAAAATTATCCTGTCTCTTCTAGTGATGTCATTCGCGATTTTTATTGGTATTAACTTACCAATCATACCGTCCGGCACTTGGCAGGAGTGTGATTATTCGCTGACCACCTACTATGGTTTCACTCGTACAGGATACGAATCTTATCTATTCCAGCAGTATGGATGGAACGATCCATTTTGGCTGGGATGTTGTGATAACAGCGTAGAGACGGTAACGCTCTCGTCGGCCACACTCTATAGAGGAAATATAGCAACCGCTTCGTCCGGGGCAACTGCCAGCCTTTTCTTTTCGCTAGATAATCCGGGTGCAAGGACGTATATCACATCGCTCACTCTTTCAGGTAACGGTGTCAACATTACGAGCTGGGATAATACAACTCAACCCTCCTCCATGGGCAATCTAATACCATTCGTTTCAGGTTATTCGGGTGATGTTCTTTTTTCAGGCAAAGTGACCTCTTTCATTTATTATCCAGAGCGCATTGGTTCGTCCGAAGAAATAGTCGACGCACAAACCTACAACTATGTCATCAACCTTCAAAACGGACAGTCAGTCTCCGGCTCGCTGATAGCGCAATGACAGGTAAGAGTCCGCTTTTTGCCCCTAAACCGTGCCCTAATCCCTCCGGGCCTGCCTCTGTCGAGATGTAAATATAATCAATCCCTTATACAAGTAGGGCGTAACGTAATAGCACAAAATCGCCTAAATCCTTCTTTTCCCATTATGGAAAATTGAATTGCCCAAAGTGAAGTCCCGGATGGAATTACCGGCTAGAGTACTCCGAGCCGATATGCAAGTGATTATGCTTTTGGTGTGAAAGATCGTTTTATTTCTGGTTTAAAGTTACGGGGAAGACGGCAGAAGGTAACTCCAGGGAATGTGGAAAAGAGGGAAGATGATCAGAATTATGGGGAAGATGAAGATCGGAACTATAATTAAAAGCCACAGGACGATTGGAATAATTCCCTCGGCGAAAGCCCGAACCGGAGGAGACATGCCGCTCGCGTCCTCTTGAACCGGAGCAGCGTTGAATACGAAAGCGACGAGTGAGTGAAGCCGGTTATGGCCCTGCAGGAACTTACCCAATTCCGGAATCAAGATCACAATCCAGGAAACTATTGCCAGTCCTAGAATAGCGAATAAGATTGCTACGACAATCTCGGTGATCATCTAACCTCGCAACCTTGTTAGGTTGACGTGGTAGAAAAATCTTGTACCCGCCGGTTGAATCTGTGCGATAGCACGAGAATTTGAAAATTGGACTAGGAGATCAAATTTTACTTTGACAGCCCGCGTTTCTTCTCTTCGAGAACGAATTCGCAGTAAGGGTCCCCTTTAGCGAGACAACTGGTTTCGACGCACTTGCACTCCACGCCGAATATTTCCTCTACGTGGCCCACTATGTGCCCCCGGATAAAGTGGCCTGTTGCCTTTTCCGATTTTTGTCCCATGCACTCTGCGCTCTCCCACATCCGAATGGAGAGTGTCATCGGCGACTGGACGAAGTTAAGGATCTTCGCCCTGCCCCAGCCGAGCGCTTGATACATCGCGATTACTTGATCGAGCTGCTTTGTCAAGAAATCTCTGCCCAAAGCGGCGAGAAGCTCTCTCCCGGACATCCTGCCGGCCATGTTCCCCTGCTCGTAAATGATCACGTCGCCACCCGATCCGAACTTTTCCCTGGTTTTCTGGAGCATGCCCTCCCAAACGTCGTTTCTGATTATCATGGCTCTTTGTCCCGAACTGATCTTGATCGGGAAGGTTACCGAATCCACCAGCAACCCCTCACGGCTCTCTTTGATCTGGCAGCCGACAACATCAGGACAGGAGACCACCAACCGCTTCAGCTCTTCTGAAGTGAAGTTTGCATTGAGTGGCTGGACGAATACCTGCCACCGGCCGGGGTTTCCAACCGCCCCTCTGGTAAAAGAGCCCGACAGGATTTCGATGCCGGATTGCGCAAGCACGTTCGAAACGGCTGCCAAGTCACCTAGCCTGTTTCGTATTTCCAGATTTAGCAAGAAATAGCTCTTCTTTGGGATGTACATAAAAGCGGTGATAATCTTTGGATGCTCGATCTGGGACTCAGTCGCAGAGCGCACCTGCTTTCCCGAGTACGCCGGTATCGATGTAGTTTCCAAAGTAGCCACGGATATTATTAGGGATCGGGACATCCTCCGTATATACAGAAGACGGACTCGAGCTTTCTACTATGACTCTATTTTTCGAGACGTTTTTCAGATCCAGATTCAGGATCCATTTCTGATCGGCGGTAGAGCCGATCTCGATTGGCTATTCAATTCGCGGAAGAGCGCGGCGAGATAATCGAAATTGAAATGATACCCTGCGGCGACTGGGAATCTCACCCCTTTACTTGGGAATTTGAGGTGAGAGTCGATGGCGGATAATCCCTGTTTTCAGGTCTTCCACGAGGACTTACAACGTATAATGAGAGGCATTTATCCCCTATTACTCCAAGTGCTGACCGGGAGCGGAAGAGTCGATCAATTAACTATAAAAGTGATGACTGTCCACTTCGGCTTGCTTTTGAAAGTTACTGGCATGTTATCGGAATTTCTACGCTACTGTTCTGAGTTTGGTAATTCGAAGCGGGTTCCGGGACTTTCTCTTCCCCTTGGTGGTTCTTGAATGAGTATCCGAAATAAAAGCAAGGACGTCGATCTGAAAAGGTTCGAAAGGCCTTCCGAGCGTTGTCCGCGATGTGGAAAGGGCCCGATGGTAGTAGATACCGCCGGCGGCGAGCTTTTCTGCAGCAACTGCGGTTTCGTAGTCAAAGAGAAGATCGCAGAGGCCGTCCCGGAGTGGAGGGCCTTCTCGGTCGAGGAACGAAATGAGCGGGCGCACACTGGATCTCCTTCCAGTCTTGCGTTGCACGACATGGGACTGTCCACCGTCATAGGACTCGAAGACAGGGATGCTTCCGGCAAAGCGCTTCCGGCTTCGATGAAGGCAACAGTGGAGAGACTGCGCACCTGGGATGGCCGGAGCCAAGTCCACGAGTCAATCGACAGAAACAGGCGACAGGCATTCAGCGAGCTCGACCGGCTCGTCGACAAGCTCAACGTCAACGACGCCGTGGTCGAAAAAGCAGCCTACATCTACCGCAAGGCGCTGGAACGCGGCTTGGTGCGCGGACGCTCAATCTCTGCGATGATTTCGGCTGCGCTGTACGCAGCCTGCCGCGACACGGAGACTCCGAGGACGCTGAAGGACATTTCCGCGATCAGCAACATCAAGAAAAAAGATCTCGCGCGTTGCTACCGCATTCTCTACAAGGAGCTCGACCT
>JASHPQ010000110.1 GCA_030037995.1 Nitrososphaerales archaeon
ACTTCACCTTGTCAGAAAGTTTGTCCGTCCAGCAGGCGATCCACATGCAATCCGGCGAGTGAATGATTTTCCACTTTCCGCTAGGCGGCGAAGCAGATTCATCCATATTGAGAGTGATATCGTCCTCAAGGATCCGCGGCTTCCAGTGGCCTCGCATAGGGTGCTGGCCTCTCCCCATGAATAATCCCGGCGGCTCGACAACCCAGTTGGCGATCTCAGTCCTTACTCCATCGACGGTGGCGTATCCGAACTTCTCCTTGAGCTCTAATCGCTTTTTCTTCCGCTCCGCAGCGAGTGCCTTCTTTTGTTCCTTGGTCAGCTCTACCTTTTCCGGGAGAGTGGGAAACACAATGTCGGGGATCTTTGCATCCCTGAACTTTTCAGGAAAAAGCTTCAAGAAATCAGACAGAAAATTGGTCTGAAATATGGTATCGTCCACGTATGGCGTACCAATCTTTTTTGCCCAAGCGACCGCCATCTCCTCCTGGACGGGGTTCATAGTGATTGTCTCCCCGCAGATTCTTATTTGACCGGTTCGGGGATCTGGCTTGTACGGCTCCGGAAAGGATACTCCAAAATGGCTCAAAGAGGTCCAGTGGTTTTTCTTGAGCTTTGGCTTTTCTTCACCTGGTTCTGCCACTTCCACAGCAATATCTTCAGGTTCAACATCCTTTTCCAATTCGGACATAATTGTAATAGCACCATTCTGTAATTAATTGCAATAGCTAAAAGGTTACGATACGCACATCCATACGGCCTCCCCGCTCATAAAAATTGTGCATGCCACGTCAAAGTCCGCAAAAAATACGCTCGGGCCGGAAGCAATCCAACACCCAAAGTCCCTCCATCAAATGATCCTGGGTGGTCTTTCGCTGCCATCCGTCTCGATGGGGAGAGGACGGGTATCATTATATTATTTCAGAAATTCATCTCGAGTCCAATGCTCGTCGGGTAGCAATTCAAATCTTATCTACTTATGCCCAAAACTGCCTTCAACGGTTTTTCGCGATTGAGCAAGATCAAGGACAGCTCCCTAAGGCCGGCGGGCAGACTAAAGATCGAATGGGCAGAGTCGAGAATGCCCGTGTTAATGAACCTGAGGGCAATTCACTCGAAGAAAAAATCGCTGCACGGAGTCAAAATTGCTGGGTGTCTTCACGTTACAAAGGAAACTGCAGTCTTGGTCGAAGCCTTCAAGGAGTCAGGGGCGGAGGTCGCCTGGTCTGGGTGCAATCCTCTTTCGACCCAAGATGATGTGGCCGCAGCTCTGGATGCCAACGGGGTACAGATATTTGCCTGGCGCGGTCTCTCATCAGAGGAATATTACTGGTGTATAGAAGAGACCCTCAAAATAGGCCCGCAGCTTACGCTGGATGACGGAGCTGACCTCATTTTCACGGTGCATACGAAGCACACCGAATATTTGAAAGGACTGAGGGGAGGCACCGAAGAAACGACTACAGGCGTCCACAGAATCCGATCCATGGCAAACGAGGGCAAACTGAAGTACCCAATAATTGCTGTCAACGATGCTGAAACTAAATCAGACTTCGACAACGTGTACGGCACAGGCCAGAGCGCCATCGATGGGGTGATCCGCGCCACAAATGTCCTTTTCTCCGGCAAAAATGTAGTGATTTCAGGTTATGGTCATTGTGGGCTGGGCCTCACTTCGAGGGCGAGGGGCCTGGGGGCAAACGTGATCGTTACTGAGGTTGATCCAATCAGGGCCCTGCGGGCGCGAATGGATGGATTTTCAGTAATGCCGATGGAGGAAGCAGCCCCACTTGGGGACATATTCATCACCGCGACCGGGTGCAGGGATGTGATAACGAAGAGCCATTTTGCCCAGATGAAGGACGGGGCGATCCTGGCCAACGCGGGTCATTTTAACGTGGAGGTCTCGGCATCGGATCTTGAGAACTTGGCCCAGAAAAAAAGGGAGATACGTCCCGACAACGTGGAGTACGCTCTGCCCGGTGGAAAGCGCGTCTACCTGCTGGCGGAGGGGAGGCTCGTGAATCTTTCCGCGGCCGAAGGTCATCCTAGCGAAGTGATGGACATGAGCTTTGCAAACCAGTTCTTGTCCATCCTGAAACTTGCAAATGAAGGCAGTGCGATGAAGCCAGGCGTCTATGAAATTCCCAGATCGCAAGACGAGGAAGTTGCGCGCCTAAAACTTCAAAGTATGGGAATCAGTATAGATGCCCTAACTCCGGAGCAGCGAAAGTATCTCGCCGGATGGGAACAAGGTACCTAATAGGTTGGGAGACTTTCGCTGATGGGAGAATCCTAACTTAGGCGATCTGAGGGGTGCTTGTCTTCAAGAGTTCTTCAAGTTCGGTAATGCGTAACACAGTGGCATCCGCGATCTTCTCAGATTCAGCCATTTCCTCCGCTGACTGCAGATGGTGTTTTGCCACGAATCCTTCCATGTAGATCACTTTTCCGAGGCCCGCGTCTCGCGCACCCTTCAGACTGCCTTTTTCTCTCCCGCCAACGTAAACTGAATTAGATGCTTCGACCCCAAGGTGGCTCAATACCTCTTTGTATGCCTCTTTTGATGGGATCCCGAAGCCAACGTTGCAGGAAAAACCGGTTGCTTCAAACACTCCCGACAACGGTGAACGGAACCATGTGGAAATCTCTCTGGAGCTGGTGTTTGCGAGGACTCCAAGTCTGAGTCCTTGGTACTTCAGGTTGTGAAGCGCCACCACTACATCTGACTTCGGATTTTGCAGCGCCATGTCGTAGTATCTTCCCAGTAGCGTATCAACAATCAACAGATCTCCCTTCGTGGGGTGTCTTCGACTGTTTCGAGAAACATAGTCCTCGATCAGGTCGAGAGGCTTTCTGGATCGGCTCGTGTTCCGAAGGTATGCAGAGTCGCTCCAGTACTTTTCGAAGGCTGTACCATCCAAGCCAAACAACTCTGCAATTTTTGCAGTGATGTTGAAACCCGCGGGCCGAAAGTCGTCTGGATCGACGACGGCGTTAAACAAGTCAAATACAACTGCTCGAGGGCGAAAGCCCGTTGTAACAGTGGTCTCCACTACTAATCAGCGAGACAACTTGCCGTGGAAGACGGTAAAAATAACGAGCGGCTTCAGAATCGGTATCTGTAATTCGTTTCTGACGTAGTGGTTTTTAGCTTTGGATAATCCTGGTGGGAAGAGGAAAAAGAGTGATCTCTCTCCTCAACTGAACCCGTTTGCAGGTCAGCGAAAGAAAGTTTCCGTGGAATAGAGTCTTACTTTGCCTTGACCTTCTCCGCTTCTTTCACGACGGTTGCATAGTCCGGTTCCACTCCGGGATTATCTGACACCCATTTGAAGCGAACGACCTGGTCTCCGTCCAGCACGTATACTGCTCTCTTGGAAGCAGTGTACCCCTTCATACCTGCAAAGTTCTCGTGGAAGTTGTTGAAGGCACGTACCGCTTCCCGGTTATAATCGCTCAAGAGCGGGAAGTTGATTTTGTTCTCGTTCTTGAAGGCCTTGTTGGCAAACGGCGCATCCACGCTAATGCCCACTACATTGAGACCGTTGAACTTTGCCATGCTGTCCCTGATGGCGCACATTTCTTTAGTGCATACTCCTGTAAAAGCTCCAGGGTAAAAGAGCAAGACAATGGGCGTACCCTTGTAGCTCGAAAGCTTTACCGGATTTCTTTCTGTATCCACAAGGTCAGCATCAGGAATCTTCTCACCTACTTCTACCATGTTTGAAAAATACCTCTCTCCAAAAAATTTGGTACTAGTTCGGCTATTAATTATTGCCGTGGCGCTTTTTCGGATCTCGCTAACTTGCAAAGTTAGTTCAAAGCGGAGTCGAGGAAAGCAGAATGCTTCTTCCACGCATCCTCAAGAGAAGACAGCATTTCCTCCCGGCACTCGTTGCAGATGAATTCATCCCCCATCCTGTTTTCCTGCATCGGTTTCTCTATGTCCTTGTCACAGGCTAGGCAACGCACTGAATCGGGGGCTGCCTTTGCAGGTTCTTTGTCGCTCAACACGACGCACTTACCGGGACCCATAGCTTAGGTCGAAGAACGCTTTATTTTTTCCAGCGTCTCAAGATATTTTGATATAAGGTTCAGGATGCGACCTTGTTCGTCAAGATCATTCGTCGAATCGAGTTGTTTGGATAAATTGTTCAATTTATCCTCCAGAAGTTTCCTCAAAGAATCCTCGGTCTGAGAAACTGTCTTCGGTTCTTTTTGATCCTCAACTTTTCCCCGTGCTGGTGCAGGCGTCTCCCGTGGCGATTCCGGATTCAACAGCGCTTCCAGATCGTCTTCATTAGTGCAGTAGACTTTTCCCCTGTACTTTATTTGAACGCTGCCGCATCGAGGGCAGGGTTCCTGGAGGATGCTCGCTCCGCGACGAATCAGCTCCGCGGTGAGCGCCATCTTCGACTTGTTTTGAGCCTGAGACAATTCCGGTTAAATTGTATCGCCGCCTGCTATTTCTCGATTATCCTCGGTTGGTTCCGGACGATCCTCCCGGAAAGGGAGGCAATTGAGATTGGAGAGATTCCTGAGGCAAAGTCCGAATATGGGCTTCTATCAAGCGAGGATTAGGCCAATTTTGATATTAATCAATACTGAAACCTTTTTTGTGCATGAACAATGAACAAGAAAAGCAAGGACAAGTGAAAAAGGCAAGTTGATTACGCCTCCGACAACCATAGCTGGGATAGTCTCCATAGTACTGCTGTTCGCCGATGGACTGATCTTTGGTATAGCGGCGAAAAAGGGAGTAACTTCGGCAATCTTGATAATCGTGGGACTGATTCTCGCCGGAGCTATTGGTCTTACGATTCCTTTCATCAGTCTGTCCGACGTGTGGACTCACGTCGTCAACATCTTTATTTCTCAAGCTTCGCATATCGGGGCAATTTTCTACGCCTTTCCCATCTTTTGGATTATCGGCTTTGGACTGGGTCTTTGGAAAGGTTAGCGGGAAGCCTTCATATATCAAGAACAGTGTGTCTTCGCTGAAAGAATGCGTCGTCCCGTAACTGACATCGCGCTGCTCGCGTACATCGCAAAGCGGGATGCCAAAGTCGTAAGCTACACCGAAGCAACAAAGGCTTGCAAGAGCAGCAGCTCGGCGAGCAGAGCGCTCCATCAGCTCATCGGAGAAGGCATTCTGGAGCCAAAGCCCAAGTTGCTCGGATTACGGTACGTCACCCAATACATGGTAACCCAGAAGGGAAAGCAGGTCGCAAACCTGGCGCTTCAACTAACGGAGCTCAGGGAGGCTGCATCTAAGATGAATTCCTCCCAGGTCAAAACCATAAGTGTCGGGGAGAAGACCAAGGGGTCAAGCTTGGCTGCCGGTAACCGAAGAAAGAGCAGACCAACCCAAAAAAAGAGAAAGCAGAATAAGGAAACAGCAGAAAGCGGGAAGAGCTCACTGCAGGATCATTCAAGTGACGATCTTGTAGCGAAATAGGCTGCTCTACTCGAAGCGCGATTTCGCTGTTTTCAAAAGGACGTAATCCAAAATTCCGCCGTTTTCGTAGTACTCTCGCTCTACTTGGGAATCTAGGCGCACTCTGAGATTCGCGCTGACTTTCTCTCCACCCTGCCTCACTGCGTCTAATTTGGCTCTGGAGTTGTCGTCCAGGGCATGTCTGATCCCTGTTACAGAGTACGTTTCGCTGCCGTCTAGCTTCAGAGAAGTCGCATTGGTCCCGGGCTCGAACTGGAGGGGCAGTACGCCCATGCCGATCAGATTGCTCCTGTGGATCCTCTCGAAACTCTCGGCCACGACAGCCTTGACGCCCAGAAGCTTCTGCCCTTTAGCTGCCCAGTCACGGGAGCTCCCAGTCCCGAATCCCTTGCCCGCGATGACTAGGAGGGGAGTATTTTCCGATCTGTATTTCATCGCGGCGTCGTATATCGCCATGGTCTCGCCCCCGGGATAGTGTTTCGTAATGGGGCCTTCATCTCCCCCCGCCATCAAGTTCTTGATCCTGGGATTCGCAAAGGTCCCCCGTATCATGACTTCGTGATTTCCCCTTCTGGAGCCGTAGCTGTTGAACTCTTCCTCCGTCACGCCCTTCGAGAGAAGGTACTTTCCAGCCGTCGATTTCGGACTGATCGCTCCGGCAGGAGAGATGTGGTCGGTGGTTACATAATCTCCCAAGATTAGTAGGGGCCTCGCTCCTTCAATGTCGCTATTCATTTTCTCTCCGGTCTGCAGCTTTTCCGGATAGTCTTCAAAATAGGGCGGCAGCTGGATGTACGTGCTTTTTTCTTCCCACCGATATTCCAGGCCCGTGGGCGAGTCGAGCTTGTTCCACTCGGAGTTCTGGTTGTAGACCTGGGCATACTTTGACCTGAACATCTCGGTACT
This sequence comes from Nitrososphaerales archaeon, assembly GCA_030037995.1. Lineage (GTDB taxonomy): Archaea > Thermoproteota > Nitrososphaeria > Nitrososphaerales > CADDZS01 > DATLTL01. Next base: position 6,365 of record JASHPQ010000110.1, read on the forward strand.
GATTTGGGTCTCGTATTCCATCACCTGCCGGTGCGACGGCCAGATATCTTTCAGGTAAACGGGCTCCCCCTCTTTATCGACCCCGAGCGGCTCCTTCGTCAGGTCCTTGTTGACGGTGCCCGATAGGGCAAAGGCGACCACCAGTGGAGGAGACATCAGGAAATTGGCCCTGACGTCCTGATGAATCCTAGCTTCAAAATTTCTGTTGCCCGACAGCACCGCCGCCACGACCAGGTTGTTATCTCTGATCGCTTTGCTAACTGGATCTGGAAGAGGACCACTGTTGCCGATGCACGTGGTACAACCGTACCCGACGATCCCGAAACCCAGCTTCTCCAGGTACTGCAAAAGGCCGGTGGCACGAAGGTATTCGGTCACGACCATAGATCCTGGAGCCATGCTCGTCTTTACGAGATCCCTTACATTCAGCCCGAGCTCGACAGCCCGTTTTGCAAGGAGACCGGCAGCAATCATCACGTCGGGGTTGCTGGTATTAGTGCAGCTCGTGATGGCAGCGATCACCACATCGCCGTCTTGCAGCGGGTACTCCTTTCCATCCAGCATCAGCTTTACCTTTTTCTCGCCACTAGCGAGGGAGGGAAAAGCTTCGGAAAGATGGGCACCAACACGTGCAAGCGGCACTCGATCGTGGGGGAGAGCAGGACCGGCGACACTCGGCTCTATGCCTGCAAGGTCGATCTTCACCACTTGGGAATAGTCGATCTGGCCGTCCCTCGGAACACCAAACATTTCTTGGGCCTCGTAGTACTTTCTGACTGTTTCGACATGCGCTTCGGATCTCCCGGTCAGGCGCAGATAATGCAGCGTCTCTTCATCTACTGGGAAAAGGGACGCCGTGGCGCCAAATTCCGGAGTCATGTTGGAAACGGTCGCCCTGCCCGCTACGGTCAGAGCTTTTACTCCTTCCCCGAAAAATTCCACAAAGGCGTCCACCACTCCCAGATTTCGAAGGGTTTGGGTTATGGTGAGGACCACATCGGTGGCGGTAACACCGTCACGTAGTTCCCCGGAAAGGTGGACTCCGATCACTCGTGGTGTAACAAAGGTTACTGGCTGTCCTAAGAGGGCAGCTTCGGCCTCGATTCCCCCGACTCCCCAGCCAAGAACCCCCAGGCCGTTTATCATCGGCGTGTGCGAATCGGTACCTACCAGAGTATCTGGATAGGCTACAGACCCTTCTGCTCCCTTGCTCTCTTTCACAGTCGCGACCATTGCCAAGAATTCCAAATTGACTTGGTGGCAAATTCCCGTGTCAGGCGGGACCAGTTTCAGTTTCTTAAACGCCTGCTGGGCCCACTTTAGGAATTCGTATCTTTCCCGATTTCTTTCGATCTCCTTCTCGGCGTTGATCTGAAACGCCATCTGGTTTCTGAATGCGTCCACTTGGATGGAGTGATCAATTATGAGGTCGATTGGCACTTCCGGCTCTATTATTTTCGCGTCCAGCTTCATGTTGACCATTGCATCCCGCATGGCAGCAAGATCTACAAGTGCCGGTACCCCCGTCAGATCCTGCATTAGGACACGGCTTACCTTGAAGGGGATCTCCCTATCGGCCGGATTTGAGGCGTTCCATGACGCGAGTGCAAGAATGTCGGCGTCAGTTATAGCTTTTCCGTCCTTATTTCGGAGGAGGGATTCGAGCAAGATCCTGATCGAAATTGGCAGGCGAGAGATGTTGACCCGGGATCCGAGTGCCCTCTGCAGCGCAGGGAGAGAGTAAAAGCGGATTGCCTTGCCCGAAGTTTCGAATTCATCCACAACACTATCTACAAGCGTTGAGCTAGACAAGAGTTAGGCACGACCTTTTCAAAGAAAAGTAGTTTCTGAATATTTCAGTGTTGCCGACTCTATTCGATGATGAATAAACAAGTCGGCGGGAGTGCACGCAGCTAAATTACCTTCGATTCCTTTTCAGGTGGATAGTTGTTGCGCTGAATTTTAGGCGAACTTGATCCGGCATTTGGGGCATGATGTTGAATAGTGAATTTTCGATTTGATTTTTCCTGCCTCCAAAAAGAGAAAACGAAAAGAGATTGCGAATTTAGAAAGCTAAGAAAACTTTGGAGCGCACACCGCCCCTTCTGAAGCAGATCCGACCAGGCTCGCATACTTTGCCAGCGCACCCCACTCGTAGTTTGGAGGGGGGGCCTTCCACTCTTTCTTTCTTCTTGCAAGTTCTTTCGCTGGGACGAGCAGATCTATAGTCTGCGCGTCTGCATCAATTCTTATTTCGTCTCCTTCCTCAACGAGACCAATTGGACCCCCCGCAATCGCCTCGGGACACACGTGGCCCACCATAAAGCCCCTGGTGGCACCCGAGAATCTTCCGTCCGTCACAAGTGCCACATCCTGCCCCAACCCCTGTCCTACGATCGCGGCGGTCACCTGGAGCATTTCGCGCATGCCGGGCCCTCCCCGAGGTCCTTCGTACCTGATGATCACGACGTCGCCCGCCGAGATCTTCTTCTTTGAAACCGCGTCAAACGCCAGCTCTTCTCGGTTGAAGACCCTAGCCTTGCCGGTGAATTTCATGATTGGTAGACCGGCTACTTTAACGACTGCGCCGTCGGGAGCGAGCGATCCTCTGAGGATCACGTCCGTTCCTGTCTTCCTGATTGGATCATCTACGGAAAGGACGACATCCTGCACTTTCAGAAACCTTGCAGCTTTCACGTTTTCCCTGACTGATCTGCCGGAGATCGTGGTGAGGCTTTCATGGATCATTTTCTTCTCCATCAGCTTGCTCAAGATCAAGGGAACCCCTCCCACTTTGTCCAGGTCGTACATGACGTACTTGCCTCCGGGCCGCAAGTCAGCGATGTGGGGCACTTTCTTCCGGATCCTCTCAAAATCATCGAGAGTCAATTTGACGCCTGCCTCTCTCCCTAGCGCGATCAAGTGCAGGATCGCGTTCGTGGATCCCCCGATCGCCTGAAGTACAGTGATCGCATTCTCAAAGGCTTCAAACGTGAGAATGTCGCGCGGCTTCAAGTCCTCTTCGAGGGCTTGCAGGACTGCCCTTCCGGTTTCGAAGACGAACTGGGAGCGCCGACCATCCACTGCGGGAGGTGTGGCGCTTCCTGGAAGTGCGAGTCCTAGGGCTTCGCTCATACAGGCCATGGTGTTCGCGGTGTACAAACCTCCGCACGACCCGGCGCCGGGGCAGGATGCGTCCTCCACTTCTTTCAGATCCTCAGCTGACATCCGGCCACTTTCGAAAGCTCCCACGGCCTCGAAGGCATCCTGGATCGTGATGTCTTTGCCGCCCACGACGCCCGGCATGATGGTCCCGCCATACACGAAGGCAGACGGGCGATTCAGTCTTGCCATCGCTATCATGATCCCCGGGAGGCTTTTGTCGCAACCCGCTATTCCCACGAACCCGTCGTACTCATGTGCTCTAATCATCAGCTCTACAGAATCTGCGATGATTTCCCTGCTGACAAGTGATGACTTCATCCCCTCAGTCCCCATCGAGATGCCGTCACTCACGGCGATCGTTACAAACTGCCTGGGGGTCCCGCCGCCGGCGAGTATGCCTTCGGAGGCCTTGTTCGCGAGTAGGTTGAGATGCACGTTGCAGGGGGTAGCCTCGTTCCAGGTGTTCGCCACTCCAATCAGCGGCTTTGCAAGATCCGAGTCGCCCAATCCCATGGCCTTGTACATTGAGCGGTGAGGAGCGTTCTTCGGCCCCTGCAGGACACCTACGCTGTGCAGATTCTTTAACTGTCTTTGAACTGAAGACTGCTGCTTTGCTGGCACTGTCTAACTTTCCAAAAGACCACTAGACAGACGGAGTTTAAAGAAGTTTACATGCTGCAAGAAAAAATACAGCGGCAGAGGGAATAGCTTCCCGCGATTTTCATGCACAAGATAGTGATCTTTTCGAAAGAGGGGTGTCATCTCTGCGAACGTGCGATTATTAAGCTCCAAGACTTTTCGGAGACTGGCATGTTTGATTTGGAAATCTCAGACATAACGAAAGATAGCGCCCTCTTCGAAAAATACTTTCTTTCCATTCCGGTCGTGGAGCTCGACGGGAGAATTGTCTTTCGAGCGACCGATCTCCGCAGGCCGGAGGACATCGAGATAAAACTGGACTCCATTGTCTCAGACCTATAGTGAAGAATCGTTCTGGTCAACAAATCAGAGGAAAGAGGCCCAAAACACTGTAGCGATCTTTTCGGATCATAGATAGTATGGAATTCGAAAGTACTTTTTCTATTTAGAGCAATTGGGTAAGGCTAACAATAGCCAAAGGGAGTTCAATGGATCCATCAAATTACTATGGCTCGCCCCCGCATGCGTTACCTCCGAGGGGGCCCTAGGTCTAATAACTAAAGCAACCCCGTGGGTAGATGATCCTCTCGGAACCGTCCAATGTGTTCAACCCGGCAGATCATCTCGATTTTCTCAAAACTTGAAATGCTCCATGCGTACGGCCTCTCGTCACAATCTATTCTCTCCGATTGCCGCAGATTATTAGGAGAAAGCATCCACATTTTCTCAAGCTTCCAGAGTCAAACAAGGAAAACGATGACCCAGATTCTCTACAGGATTGCAAATCCATGCGGGAAATGAATCTTGATACCTAACTTCTTTTATCCGCGATACGCGAAAATTTCGAGTGACGGAGGAGCAGGGGAGCATGGCGGATTCGCTTACGGTGAGAGACAATCGAACAGGAAAGGAATACGAGATCCCGATCAGCGAGGGGGCAATTCGGTCGGCAGAATTTAGAAACATAAAGGTAAGCGCTGAAGATTTTGGTTTATTGGCTTACGATCCTGCCTTCATGAACACCGCTTCATGCAAGAGCAAGATCACCTTCATAGATGGAGATAAAGGAATTCTGCGTTATCGTGGGTATCCCATTGAAGAACTGGCCGAGAGAAGAAAGTATCTGGAGGTGGCGTACCTCTTGATTTACGGCGAGTTGCCTTCCACGACTGAGCTCAGGGACTGGACTCACAACATTACCTATCATACAATGGTGCACGAGAACATCAAGAAGTTTTTCGACGGCTTCCATTACGACGCTCATCCAATGGGGATGCTCGTCACCACGATCGCCGCGCTCTCCACTTTCTATCCGAACGCGAAGAATATTTTCGACGAAAAGACCCGGGAGTTGCAAATTTACAGGTTGATAGGGAAGATCCCGACGCTTGCTGCGTTTGCCTACCGACACTCCCAGGGAATGGCATACATCTACCCCAACAACGAGCTGAACTACGCCGAGAATTTTCTCACGATGATGTACAGACCGCCTTCTACCTCGACTTATGAGCCGAACCCGGTTCTTGCCAAGGCACTCGACGTGCTCTTCATTCTCCACGCGGATCACGAGCAAAACTGCAGTTCCACTGCTATGAGGACAGTGGGAAGCTCACACGCTGACCCCTACAGTGCTGCCGCTGCGGCTTGCGCTGCGTTGTACGGGCCACTTCACGGAGGCGCCAACGAGGAGGTGCTCAAAATGCTCGAGGAAATCGGGACGAAGGAGAAAGTCCCCGAAATCATCCGGCAGGTGAAGGCGGGCGACAGACTGCTCATGGGATTCGGCCACCGCGTCTACAAGAACTATGACCCTAGAGCCAAGATAATCAAGAAAATCGCCGAAGAGGTCTTCGAGGTCACCGGCCGGAACAGACTGCTTGACATCGCCCTCGAACTGGAAAAGGTAGCCCTGTCTGATGAGTATTTCATAAAGAGAAAGCTGTACCCCAACGTCGATTTTTACTCTGGCCTGATTTATCAGGCGATGGGTTTCCCCATGGACATTTTCACCGTGCTATTTGCGATCCCCAGAATGTCTGGCTGGCTCGCGCAGTGGAAGGAGCTCTTGCAGGATCCGGAGCAAAAGATATCGAGGCCTCGGCAGATTTACGAGGGGTATCCTGAACGGCACGTTCCGCCCTAGTAGCCTTTTCCACTTTTCATTAACGGCTTTCACGGGCCAACAGCAAACGAGATATGTTGGTCTTTTGGTGTCCTAATCTCGTTTGGCATGATAACGAAAATGGGCTCTATTGCTGTAGTGGTGAGAGACGAAAAGAAAGCGGCAAACTGGTACAAATCCAAGCTTGGATTTGTGATCAAAAGCAACATGGAACATTGGGTCACAGTTGCGCCAAAAGGTGCGAGAGGCGCGGTGTTGCATCTTTGCAAAACAAAGCCACTGGAGAAGGGAAATACTGGAATCGCGTTCAGCGTTGACAACCTAGAGCGGACTTACAGAGATCTTTCGAAGAAGGGCGTCAGGTTCACCGTTAAGCCCAGAGATGATGGGTGGGGGCTTTACGCGATGTTCGCGGACCTTGATGGAAACGTATTCTGGTTGTCCTAGGAACTTGCGGAGCCTTGCTCGGCTCTGTGCAACCCCATCCGTTCAACGAGACGTTTCATCTGCTCGTCCGTGATCCACTCTATTTTCAAGTACTCGACTATCTGGTCGTCGGAGAATCCAATTCGCCTAGCCTCATCTACGGTACCTAGATAGGCTTCGATCTCAATAGGGCTGTCCACGTATTCAAAATCATTCAGGAACAGCTCCTTCCCCTCCATGAACTGCTTCACATGGTGCAGTTCGTGCACGACGTCCAGGTAGATAATTGCCTGATCCGCTGTTCGCAAATGATAAGCGCTGATCAGCAAGTGACCGTCCTCATCACTGACCGCCATGTAACCGAACCTGGCGGAATAAAATTCGACCTTCAAATTGTGGAGGATCTGATCCGTTTTCTCACCAAACAATTTCCTTATGATCGGAATGTTTTCGAATCCCGCAAAATAGTCGGTAAATGGATAGAGGTTCACTTTGGCCTCTCTATTGATCTGAACATCAGGAAGCGTAGGCCCCCGTGAATCCAAGATTGTCAGCTGTCCGATATTCGCTTCTCAGAGAGTTAAAGTTGTATAGCTGTTCAGTCTAGGGCGGAGGCAAATTCGATGAGGTGGCGATTAAAGTCAGCCGGCCTTTCGAGCATCGGAAGATGAGAGGCGTCCCTCATGATGACAAGCTTCGATTTTGGAATATTCTCCTTCAAGTAGGTAGACCAAGTCACGGGCGTCATCTTGTCCTCCTCCCCCACGATTATCAAAACCGGAATTAGAATCGATTGGAGTTTCTGCCTAACGTCAAAACTGTTGCAAGCTTCGTAATCGCTTGCTGCAATTCCGTTGTTGCACTTCAAAATCTCATTGGTCACAAATCGTATCGTTTCTAGATTTGTCTTTGACGAAAATTGCCTGGGTCCGACAACAGCCTTTACCGTTTCTTCGAATCTGGATCTGAGACCCTCGCGGATGGAAGGGAGGACGCCTAACTTTGCACCCGTACACACGAGTACGATTCCCCTCAAGGAATTTGGATGCTGGATCGCATTCAATAGCGTGATCGCTCCGCCCATGGAATGCCCTACAAGGATTGGTCTCTCCCGGCAGGTCGTTGCCACAAACTCTGAGACAATTTTCGAATAACTTGCAATTTCGATATTGCAGGGAAGGGGTGAGGATTTACCGTGACCCGGAAGATCTACGGTTATGATTTTGAATCGATCGGAAAGAGTCCTTTGATGATTCCAGAAGGATGAATTCTCGCATGCACCGTGGACAAACACAATTGGTTTGCCCAGCCCGGTTTCGTTGTATGCAACGTTTGAGCCGTTCAACAACAACTGGGGAACATTTGACGTTTTATTTATGCACCAAATCTACATTCGTAGAGAGATATGAAGCCGCTAGGAATCCTTAGGAAATTGATCCTGCAACAACTTCGCGTGCGCCTATCGTATGAGTGCGGGGGGTATAAGCTATTCTACACCTTGGCCGGCGAATCGCCGGAAACAAACCTAACTCGTTAACTATTACTTTTTTTGTCGATTCCATAGTATCTAATTGGAAAATTCTCGCGTTAAACAAGAGCGCGCGGATAATACTCGCCGAAAACCGTCCTCAGAGCGTCGCTTATTTCCCCCGTAGTAACGCCGGCTTTCGTTGCTTGAATTATGAAGGGAACAAGATTATTCTCATCTCCGTGACTCCTCCGTGAAGCTCGTTCCTGCAATGCGGAAATGGCCTTTTCACAGGAGGATCTGTCACGTTTTCTCCTGAAGTCTTGCAGGTGACTCAGCTGTCTTTCGATGGATTTTTTAGAAATTTGAAGAACTTTGAGTGGTTCTCTCTCCTCGCTCTGGAACATATTGACACCAACGACAACCTTCTTTTTTTCGTCGACTTCTTTTTCGTACTTGTAGGCGCTGTTCTGAATTTCTTTTTGAATGTAGCCGGCCTTGATGGCCTCTAGGGCTCCGCCTAGTCGCTCGATCTTTTCGAGCTCTTCGTTTGCAAGAGCTTCGATTTCGTCCGTCAGACATTCCAAGTAGTAGGAACCTCCCAAAGGGTCCGCCGTTTTGATTACCCCAGATTCTTCCGCGATGATCTGCTGTGTTCGGAGAGCTATCGTCACGGCGTCTTCAGAGGGCAAACCGAGCGCCTCGTCAAAGGAGTTGGTATGCAGTGACTGGGCACCTCCTAGTACCGCAGCAAGTGCCTGCACGGAGACCCGGATGACGTTGTTGTGCGGTTGTTGCGCGGTGAGTGTTTCTCCGCTCGTCTGCGCGTGGAACTTTAGCTTCATGGAGTTTTCGTTCCTGGAATTGAACCGATCTTTAACGATCTTTGCCCAAATTCTCCTTGCTGCCCTAAACTTCGCAATCTCCTCCAAAAAGTCATTTCGACATGCAAAGAAAAACGAGAGCTGATCACAGAAAGCGTCTATGGCAAATCCTCTATCAATTACTCCCTTGACGTACTCAATAGCATCCGCGAACGTGAAAGCAAGCTCTTGAACCGCGCTGGCTCCCGCCTCCCGCATGTGATAACCAGATATGCTGATCGGATGCCATTTCGGCATTTCCTTGGAGCAGAAGGTTATGAGATCGATGCTGAGGTCGAATGAGGGATCCGGAGGATAAATGAAAGTATTCCGCGCCGCGTACTCTTTCAAAATATCGTTTTGAGTCGTCCCCCTCAGAGTCGATCTCGAGATCCCGTTTGCTTCAGCCGCAACGACGTACATCGACAACATGATCGACGCGGTTGCGTTAATCGTCATGCTCGTCGAAACTTTGTCAACTGGAATGTCTGACAGTAGGGTGTCCATGTTTTCCAGAGTGCTTATTGCTACTCCCACCTTGCCAACTTCCCCCTCGGATCTCGAGCTGTCTGAGTCGAAACCCAGCTGCGTCGGCAGGTCGAAGGCAATGCTCAAACCCGTCTGCCCTCGCTCCAGCAAGTACTTGAATCGCCTGTTCGTGTCTTCAGCGGTTCCAAAGCCGGAGTACTCACGCATCGTCCACAAACGCTCCCGGAACATTTCACGATAGATTCCACGAGTGAATGGAAAGATCCCTGGTTCCTCGTTTATTTCGCGAGTTGTTGTCGAAGAATAAAAGGACTTGACTGGGATTCCCGAATCGGTTTCGAACTTCTTTTCGTCTTTCACCTTTCGGTCTTGATTCAGGACAGTCAAATGAGTCATGCTCGCCTCATTCATTTTTCTTTCTCCCAGTTAACGGTTCTCTTTCCTGAGAATGTACTTTTGAGCTAATTGATGTGCCGCGGCATCTGGATCGATATCTTTTTTCAAAAGTCGATTGAGCATGGTAGCAAATTCTGGATCTCTTGGAAGCACGGCGGTCAACTCCGAGATCACTAAGTCACTGATCCTCTTAGTCAGCTCTTTCTGCAATTTCATCGAGGATTCAGCCGACGAGCTCCCCGACTTCTTCAAAAATTCTCCGTGATCCTCGATCGCAGTCACCAATTCATTCATCCCTTCGGATGACCTGGCGCTCACCTTTATGGCTCTTTGCTGCCAGCCGGATTCCTTTGCGGAGAGGACAGAACCGAGATTGTATAACACTTTGTCCGCACCAGGCAGATCGCACTTGTTTACTGCAAAAATGTCTCCGATTTCAACCAACCCAGCCTTGGCGGCTTGTATCTCGTCACCGAGCTCTGGCATCAAAACAACTATTATAGTGTCCGCTACGTCCACTATTTCTACTTCCGTCTGACCGATTCCGACAGTCTCCACAAACACAATATCAAAACCTGCCGCGTCAAGTGTCCTAACCACGTCTTTGGATGCGCGCGACAATCCGCCTTCGTCTCCCCTCGACGCCATGCTCCTGATGTAGACATTTGGATCAAGAGAGTGGTCTAACATTCTGACTCGATCTCCCAAGATGGCCCCTCCAGACACCGGACTGGAAGGATCAACGGCCAATACGGCGACTTTTTTCTCTTTCAGTCGGTACGACTTTACAAGCTGATCCACGAGAGAACTCTTGCCGGTTCCGAGCGGCCCAGTCACGCCTATTATGTGCGCTCGACCCGTGTGCATGTATATCTCTTTCATGAGCGACGAGTAATCGGGCTCTTCGTTTTCAACGATCGTAATAGCTTTTGAGAGAGAGTTTCTTTCACCCCTTAAAACCCGCTCCGAAACAGTTGGCAACTGGAACTGCATTCCGAAACAGAGATTTATCAATCTTGAAACGAAGGCCCATTCAATTTCGGAGAAAGGAAAGTGAGGTATAATCACAAGAGTAATCTACCGGGCCTTGGGTGGTGAAATTATGTCTCTAAACACAGCCTCGGTGAAGCCAACCATCACCTTGCAGGAGTCGGAAAAGGTAGACATCAGAGTCGGTAGAATCTTAGTTGTAGAAGACATCTCCAAATCAGATACATTAGTACGGCTGACAGTTGACTTTGGAAGCTTTCAACGGAAGATCATCTCTGGAATGAAGATAGAACGGCCCAATTTTGCAGAGGTTCAAGGGAGGCAGGCCCTTTTCGTGGTGAATATCGCACCGAGGATAATTATGGGAGAAGTCTCAGAAGGAATGCTGTTTGACATAGGCTACTCTGATGGAATCGTTCCGGTGCTCGCGGTTCCAGAGAAGGAGGTGCCTAACGGAGTACGAGCTGGCTGATTTATCAACGCACGAGCAGACGGCGTACAAAAAAGGGAACTGACATTTAGCTAGCTTCTACTAGAAGATAACTACCTCGATTATCGATGCCACCGGAAAAGCGCACTCGCTTCTTCGCGACGGAAGGCAATCATTTTTAGCTGAAGTGATTTTGTAACAATTTAGGAAAGTGCGTATATAGTTCGTGTTAGCCGTCCTACATACAAAAGAAACACAGGTGTTTGCAATGACTCAAGAACAGATTCAGATGCATAGACAGGTCAACAGCAATGTAGAATATTACGCTCCTTGCTTTACATGTGAGAAACACCCCTTCTATTCACATGTACCGATTACTCTGCATAAGGGTGGCTATTGCTTAATTTGTCACAATCTTCCGATTGAAACAAAGGAACGAAAGCTACCGGAATTTTAGCTTGATCAAGGCCTTACCTCTACCGACCATATCTCCTTCTTTCACAAAGATCTCCTCGACGACGCAGTCGCGAGGAGCTTTGATCTGAGCTTCCATTTTCATCGCCTCGAGGACTATTAGGGCGTCTCCTTCCTTCAAAGTGTCTCCCTCCTTCACGGGGAGCTTGACGATTTTGGCCGGGAAGTTTGAGGCAACCAGTTCGTTTGCAGTAGCAATTAGCGAAGAGGTGTGATGCTCCGTTTCTAGGCTGCCGGTTCTTGAGGTCACCCTCCTTCCGTTTGCGATGAAGGATACGGCGGTTTGAGTCCTTTCTAACTGAATGATTGAATAGACTTTTCCTTCGACGGAAAGAATCACCCTGTCCTTATCTCGTCTCAGGATAGTGATCTTGGCCTTTCCTCTTTTTCCGCCTTTGACTAGTGCAACATACTCTTCGACATCGGCATTGTCAGACGAGTCAATCTCGACGTCTCTGACCTCTTGGCCGATCGCAATTTTATAGTCCATCGACGAACCGCGCACCGCTAGCTTTCTGGGAAAGGAACCATGGAGGTCTTTGGATCTTCTCCCTGCCGGGTCTCTCCCTATTGCTGAAGTACTGGTTTCTGGAAAGTAACATTGCCGATATTAGGAAGTAATCTTCTTCCAAATTCGGAAGCATCTGCTTGGATAGATCTGTAGTCTCGATAAAACTCGTATCAAACTGTCCTTTTGAGAACTTGTCATTCATCAGCACAGCTTTGTGAAAAGGGATGGTCGTTTCAATTCCAGAAATCAAGAATTCCTCGAGCGCAACTAGCGCTCGATTTCTAGCCTCTTGAAAGTCTTTACCAGAGGCGAGCAATTTCGCTACGAGGGAATCGTAGTAGGGAGATACCTCGACACCCCGTTGTAAGGCCGTTTCAACTCGGATTCCTGGGCCGCCGGGAATTGACAGGAAATCGATCGTTCCGGTCGTAGGCGTGAAACCATGAGAGGGATCTTCAGCATTAATCCGGCACTCGATCGCACAACCGTTGATTTTCACATCTTTTTGGGCAAACGGGATTTTGTTAGACGAAGCTATCTCGATCTGCGCCTTAACAATGTCTAACCCTGTTACAAGTTCAGTGACCGGATGCTCTACTTGGAGCCTAGAATTGATCTCCATGAAATAGAAATTACCTGTCCCAGAATCTCTCAGAAATTCCACGGTGCCGGCGTTACGGTATCCAACAGCTCTCGCCACGGTTAGTGCAAAAGAGGAGATCAGGTTTCTCGCTTCTTCATCAATGACTGGAGAAGGTGACATCTCGATTAATTTTTGGTACCTTCTCTGTATGGAGCAGTCTCTCTCGCCGAGATGAACGAACTCGTTGGAATCGTCGCTTGCAATAATTTGAATTTCAATATGTCTCGGATTGACGAGCCGCTTTTCGATGAAAATTGAGAATCTACCAAACGATGCCTTCGCCTCTCTCTGAGCCGAGGAAAACCCATCGCTGACCTCGTCTTCATTTCTGGCCTCACGGATCCCCCTTCCCCCGCCGCCGAAAGCACTTTTCAAAAGAACAGGAAACCCAATTTCCTTCGAAAACCGCACAGCTTCCTCTGTCTCGCTTATCGGTTCCCGAGTATAGGGAACCACGGGCACTCCCTTTGACTCCGCTATTCGTTTGCATTCTAGCTTATTTCCACTGACCCGAAGAGTTTCTGGTGACGGTCCGATGAACTTTAGATCATTCTCCCGGCAGGTTCGTGAGAAATCACTGGACTCGGAGAGAAAGCCATAGCCCGGATGTACCGCATCACAATCGGTGCTCTTGGCCGCATCGATTATTTTGCCAACGTTAAGGTAAGTCTCCGTAGCAGAGGATCCAACAAGTCTCACTGCTCGATCTGCCATACTTGCATGCGGCCACGTCACGTCAGCATCCGAGTAAACCGTGACGGCTTCGATGTTCATAATCCTAAGAGCCCTAATTATTCTTAGGGCGATCTCGCCACGATTTGCAATCAGTACTCGTCTGAAGCTTGGCATTGGATCACTCGTCTACGAATTGCTGTCCTTTCTCTTCTTCCGTTGGAGAAGCTAAAGCGGAATATTCCCGTGTTTTTTCGTCGGTCTTTGTTCGCTTTTGTCAGAAAGGAGACTCAGCGCTCGGACTATTTGATAACGAGTCTCTCGGGGAAAGATAACAGAGTCGATTATCCCCCTTTCTGCGGCGATGAAAGGGTTCAGGAATTTCTCTGTATATTCCTCCACTGCTTTGTCCTTGAAGCTTTGATCCGGATGGGTTTCGAGCTCCCGGCGGTAAAGTATCTTAACAGCTCCTTCTGGGCCCATTACCGCCAGCTGAGCAGAGGGCCAAGCAAAGTTCAAGTCAGCTTTGGAGTACTTGCTACCCATCGCACAGTAGGCGCCACCGTAAGCCTTTCTGGTTATGATTGTTATTTTGGGAACGGTCGCTTCGCAGTAGGCATAGAGCAACTTAGAGCCATGCCTGATTATGCCGCCAGACTCTTGATCCACTCCAGGCATATAGCCCGGTACGTCTACCAGTGTGATTACTGGGATGTTGAAAGAGTCGCAAAATCTGATGAATCTAGCTGCCTTGTTCGAGGAATCAATGTCAAGCGCGCCAGCAAGCTGCATTGGTTGATTCGCAACAAGGCCAACGCTTTTTCCATCGAATCTCGCGAACGCGATGATGATATTCGGAGCCCAATCGGATTGAACCTCCAAGAAATCATGATCATCTACTATTTCAGAAATCACGGATTTCATATCATATGGTTTGTCGGACTCATGAGGAATCAATGTGTCCAGCACGTGATTTGCTCGCGTCGGGCTGTCGGTCGCGTCGACCATTGGAGGGAATTCGGAGTTATTGGAGGGGAGGAAAGAAAGGAGCTTTCTAATCTGGCTGAAGCAGTCTTCTTCATTCTCAGAAACAAAATGAGCCACGCCGCTTTTGGTTGCGTGCACCTCCGCGCCTCCGAGCTGTTCGAACGTGACATCCTGCCCGAGCGCTTCCCTTACTATGTCAGGGCCGGTGATGAACATGTTGCCGATGCGGTCGACCATGAATACAAAGTCAGTCATGGCAGGTGAGTAAACCGCCCCGCCGGCGCAGGGCCCCAGAATCCCGGAGATCTGCGGGATCACTCCAGAAGCAAGCGTGTTTCGAAAGAAAATCTCGCTATAGGCTGCCAAGCTCTGCACCCCTTCCTGAATCCTAGCACCACCGGAGTCGCACAAACCAATTATTGGGGCACCAGCTTTCATGGAAAGATCCATCACCTTGTTGATTTTCCTGCCAAACACCTCTCCCAGCGAACCTCCGAAGACTGTGAAATCGTGGGCGAAAATGAAAACGGCTCTCCCATCTATCGTCCCGTATCCTGTGACGACCCCGTCGCCGTAGTATTTTTCACCGGACTTACCGTTCTCCTCCGATCCGCTGAGGGCGAACTTGTCTATCTCGACGAAGGAATCCCTGTCAAGCAAAGCATCGATCCTCTCTCTCGCTGTTTTCTTGCCCCGGTGGTGCTGGGCGTCGATACGAGTCTTGCCGCCTCCCAAATTGGCGGATTCATTCATGGTATTGAGCTGATCGACGATTCGGGTCATCCCACTCGAGACTTCGTTATCCATGGTTCCGGAGTCGTTCTTTTCCAAACGTGCTTTAAATTGTATCCTCGCAGCTGATTTGTCTCGTTGTTTTCTAAAGTTCGATCTGGTCTGTAGAATACGGCTCGTAAGTCAATATGTCGATCGCATTGAAATCAGGCTTAAGTACCTCAGGGCATACAGGTGCAGAACGAGCTCTTGTTGTCGGAAGAGACGGTCACTGTCAATAAAAAGGGCCAATTTACTATTCCTGCCAGATTTAGAAAACAGTTCCGAATACAGGAAGGCACGAAGTTACTCGTAACTCATGATGAATTTGCGATTGTCATTCGTCGACTCCTTGACATGGACGATCTTGTGGGGATTCATTCCGGAAAGACTGGTGCAGAGGAATTGCTCAAAGAGCTTGATCAGATGCGAAAGCAGGACAGGTACTAGGTTCGCAACAAATGGTACGCACAGTGGATACTCGATTTCTGCTCCTCCAGGTGATCGCTGACAGCGAAGAATTGAAATCGAAAGTACGTTCTAAGATGCTCGAACTTCGTCAGGAAATGGCCCTCGTCCCGACCATCGTCCTACACGAAGTGTACAAGATCGAATTTCACAGATTCGGCAGAGAAGCCGCAGATGTCCAGCTGAAATCGATCGAGACTTCGGGACTGAAAATCGAGGAACTGACCGTGGAGATTGCCCGAATCGCTGCGGTGCTGCGGTGCAAGTACACAGATTTACCCGTGGCAAATTCGATAATCGCAGCAACGGCGATCGTCAAAGGATCGAAAGTCGTTTTTTCTGATGACGAGCAGTTCGCCAAAGTGAAGGAGATAAGGGCGGAATGGTTTTGAGCCAGTAACCTGCCCAGATGCCAGATTCTTATAAAAGAGAAACCAATCAGTCGCTGCAAAACAGTCAGGAAAAAAGTTGAGGCGCAGTGAGAGACAGGGCATCCAGATATGCGACGAAAAAGCAAACAACTTCGGCCAGGAGATCTAGCCCGCTTCTAATCGCCTATGTCACAAGAACTCCCAAAGGAAAGATTCGGTTACGCAGGATCGGGATAAGGTTTGAAGGTCAGAAGGAAGAGGTCATCGAGAGCCTGCCCTCCGACGATCCCAGGTACGTATTTAACGACGATTATAAGGTAAGAAAATCCACTCACAGCATCGTAAAAAAGTCCGCAAAGTTTGCCAGATTCTACGATGCCAGCGCGAGGATCTCGTACGACGTGTAGTCGCGACAAGGGAAGAATTTCCGCCCTCTCTGGACGAAAGTTAAACAGTCACTTTTTGCCCTGCGAAATTTTTCTGTAAAATTCTCCGTGCTTGTCCTGCTCGACCAGTTTCTCCTTTACGAGCTTTGCGCAACAGGCTTCGAGTACATCTGGATCGATACTCGTGCCGTACTTTTCGTCTAGCTCTTTTTCGATCTGAAAGAACCCCTTCCAGTGCATATCTCCCAATTCTTCCAAGACTCGGGATCTCAATTCTCCTTCATCTATCGTCGATTCGACGCTCTTGGTTTGAGCCTCCGGCGCTTCCATGTCCGAAGTGGCCGCTTTTTCGACAAGCGGAACCCATTCGTTTATGGCACTTTTGAGTTCCTCCATATTAGCTGGTCTGTACTTTTGCAGGAATTCCGTCTTCGTGGTGGACGGATCGCCAGGCAGATTGTGCCAGACTACGTTGAGCGATGGCCTGAGAATACCCCTGTTACCCGAAACTGTGACGATCTGCTCCAAAGGAATTGCAAACGCATCCCGCTCTTGAAGTAACTCCTGGACATCTGCATCTTCTTGAGCTGATTTGCCCACGGCGAACACCAGTCGTCGATTGGTCAGTAGTAGTGCCCCTTCCTGAACGGCGTGAGAGTTCTTGCGGATCACATTATCCTGAGTCTTCAGGACAGCTTCTTTTGAAGTATCGAAGGACACACTGGTAGGTCTTGCTGTCGAGAGCGTCTCGTTCCCAATTGTATAGTTCTGGACATCTAGATTCAAGTTAGAGGACGAAGAAGAGGAGTACTGCTGCGAACCAAGAGTATCTTCGTAAATGTATCCACAGTAGGAACAAGTCTCATCGGTGGAGTTTCGAGCAGTTCCGCACATTGGACATTTCGAGAGTTTGTTGTCGGCCAAAAACAGACAATCGTTGTTCCTTGATTGCATTTCATTCTTTCGGGTATTTCTCACCCCGATGGACTTGGGCATTTGGACTTATCGCGGTTACACTGTCACTATCTGATAGATACTGCTAACAAAGATCATATGAAACCGTTTTGTTGTTCGTCCAAAATCTATCGCTAACTCTTATTTCATTTGAACAATCCTTTGTTTCAGCACCTTGGAATTCGAACGGCTTGGAGACGACGAACGCAAATTGCGCGAGTTGCTTCGCCTGCGAAGTTTGAGAAGACTCAAAATTAGCAATCCTATTTGTTTGACTTCAGTTGACTCGACTCAGTCATTCATCGCTAACAAGCTGCACAGTTCGGCCGAAGGAGATCTCGTCATTAGCAGAGTGCAGACTGCCGGTAAAGGTCGCGAGGGCAGATCATGGTTCTCCCAGGAAGGCGGACTCTGGATGACTATGACCCTGCTTCCCCCGAACGCCGACATCCTTGCCAGAATTCCTTCAATCGCCACGAACTCGATCCTCAAGACGCTGGAGGATTTCGGGGCGCGAGGGTGCTCTATCAAGCCGCCGAATGATGTGTATTGCGGCGGAAGAAAGATTGCAGGTGTGCTGGCAGATGCAAGCGTCACGGGATCGAGCTCTGTTGTTTATCTGGGAGTGGGAATCAATGTGAACAACGACACTTCTGAAATTGATAGGATCTCCGAAACTGCAACAAGCATGCGATACGAAACAGGCAGTACACTCGATCTGATGGAGTTCGCGGCCTCACTAATTGCGAGTCTTGATTTCGAATACGCTCGGGCCATTGCTGAGATGTAATTACAGGCACCCCGGCAGCCTCTACGGAGAATGCTTTGTGCACTCCGGGTGTGTAACGTGGTTTGTCTGTTCGCATCGCCCCAGCTCGTCTTCGTCGGAGAACGGGATAAGACAGTGAACGCAATAACCGTCTCTATCAGCGTTGAATTCTTTGCTTGCCCTGTATTCCTTGAACTTCATGGTGAATGATTTCTCTTTTGGTTCTCAAATTAGATTTTGTCGACTGTCTTGTGAAGATTTGGGGGTTGCCGCGTGTAGCGAATTCGAACTTTTCTTCCTGCAAAACCGCAAGTGAAAAATAAGACGGTTGAATATTTCTCGTTAGATTGGAGAATTTGGAATGACGAACGGGTCTTACTGGATGCTAAAGTTGGAAGGTCTCGAAGAAAAGAAACGGCAAGAAAGAGATGGCGATTTTGATCCGAAGAGAATGAGCATCCTAAGGGAGAAGATCCACAACTGGGAGAAATCTGTCCTCGATCCGGTGCTTTCAGAAACTCCAGAAAGGAAAGATCAGTTCGAGAATTTTTCGGGGATTACACTGAAGAGGATCTATACTCCGGAAGATGTGACGGATCTGGACTACTCCAGAGACCTGGGGATGCCTGGCGAGTATCCTTACACTCGGGGAGTATACCCAACGATGTACCGGGGGCGGCCCTGGACGATGCGCATGTTCTCTGGATTTGGTACCGCAGATCAGACGAACAAGCGACTCAAGTACTTGCTGAGAGAGGGAGAAACCGGCCTTTCAATCGCTTTCGATATGCCTACCCTCTACGGTTATGACGCGGACAGCGACAGGGCGGAGGGCGAAGTTGGGAAGTGCGGAGTGTCCGTTTCCTCCTTGGCAGACATGGAAACGATCTTCGACTCTATTCCGCTGGATCAAGTAAGCACCTCCATGACAATCAATGCTCCCGCCGCGGTGCTGACGGCGATGTACGCCGCGGTCGGGGAAAAGCAGGGAGTTCCACTGGAAAAACTCCGAGGTACTGTACAAACGGACATCCTGAAGGAATACATTGCGCAGAAAGAGTGGGCCTTTCCTCCAGACGCCCATCTGCGAATTATCCGGGATCTCATGGTCTTTTGCACTGAGCGCATGCCCTACTGGCATTACATCAGCATCTCAGGGTATCACATCAGGGAGGCGGGAGCGAGCGCTGTGCAGGAGCTTGCTTTCACACTCGCAGACGGTTTCTCGTATGTGGATCTTGGAAGAGAGGCAGGTCTGGACGTAGACTCGTTTGTTCCGCGGTTTTCCTTTTTCTTCAACTGCGACATGGACTTTTTCGAGGAGATTGCAAAGTTTAGGGCGGCGAGACGTATCTGGGCGACCGTCATGAAGGAAAAGTTCGGTGCAAAAAATCCGAGGTCAATGCTCCTACGCTTTCACACGCAGACTTCGGGCGTTTCGCTGACTTGGCAGCAACCCCTTAACAATGTCATCCGGACAACGGTAGAGGCGCTCGCAGCCATTTTGGGAGGCACACAATCGCTTCACACCAATTCTTATGACGAGGCCTGGGCCCTTCCCACAGAAGACGCCGTCACAATCGCCCTGAGGACTCAGCAAATTCTCTCGGAAGAAACTGGAATCACAGATGTCGTAGATCCGCTAGGTGGCTCTTACTACCTGGAGTGGTTGACCGCCGAAATGGAAGAGCAGGCGTACAAGTATTTCGAAAAGATCTACCAGATAGGTGGGGTTCTGGAAGCAATCAAGCAGGGGTTCCTTCAGAGGGAGATAGCAAACACCTCTTATCACAAGACCAAGGAGCTAGAGTCCGGGAAACGCTTTGTGGTGGGAGTCAACAAATATGAGGTCAATGAAGAAAAGCCGATTGACTATCTGAAAGTAAATCAAGCCCTCCGGAGAAAAGCGGTGACCAAGCTTCGGACTTTGAAGAAACGGAGGGACAAAAGCCGGGTTTCGCAATCGCTGGAAAACCTGAGAAAAGCATTCGAGGACCCCGGCTCGAACTCCATGTATCCTATTCTCGAGGCGGTGAAGTCATATGCAACGCTCCAGGAAATAATGGATGTGGGAAGGCAGGTATTCGGCGGATGGAAGGAACCGGTAATCGCCTGAAGACGACAATAATGCCAAATATCAGATCTTCGAAACGTTAGATGTATTCGCGCCCATGTCATCTTTGCAGCTTCTAAGTGAACCCGAGAAAGAGTCCAGAAGAATCAGGATACTCGTAGCAAAGCCCGGACTAGACGGCCACGATCGCGGCGCCCTCGTGCTCTCGCGTGCGTTTCGAGACGCCGGGATGGAGGTCATCTATTCTGGACTTCTCCCCACTCCCGAACAGGTCGCTCAGATGGCAGTCGATGAGGACGTTGACGTCGTTGCGCTGAGTTTACTCAACGGGGCGCACATGACGGCCTTTCCGAAGGTTGTGCAATTTCTCAAGGAAAAAGGAGGCGGGGATATCTTGGTCGTCGGCGGAGGCATCATACCGGATGTGGACAAGCCGAAACTCGAGAGAATGGGGATAAAGGGAAATTTTGGTCCGGGGACATCGCTCAAGACGATTGTGGACTTTATCAAAGACTCCGTTAAGGAAAACCGGGATAGAATTTCGAAGAAAGGAGTGGAGGCTCGTGTCTCGAAACGTAGCGCGTCTGCTTCGGCAAAAAAGTCGAAGAAAAAATTAGTTAGGCGTCCGAATCGTTCAAGGTAACTTTTTTTCTAATTTTCATTTTGAGCTATGGAGCGCTTCTTTCTGTCCTGTTAGATCGCGTATCTTAATGAGGTCGCTTTGGAGGAGGTTCTTCAGCGAGCGATTCCGGAACACCGATGCCGGATGGTAGGTCGCGAGAACTGGAATATCTGATTTTAGAGCTTTTAACAGCTTACCGTGATTGGATCCCATCTTCTTCTCCCCTGTAAAGTATTGAAGAGCTGTCGCCCCGAGACTGCAGATCAATTTGGGTTTCAGGATCTCGATCTGTTTTTCCAGATAAGTTGAGGTACAAGTCTGGATTTCGTCTGGTTTGGGCTTTCGATTCTTCGGAGGACGACACTTTACGATGTTTGTAATGTAGACTCGCTTCCTGTCAAGACCTGCATTCTTCAAAAGCTCATCTAGAAGCTTTCCTCCCGAACCTACGAACGGTTCCCCCTTAAGATCCTCATTCCTTCCCGGTCCCTCCCCGACGAAGACGACGGAAGGATCTTCAATGTTTCCCGAGCCGGGGACTGCGTTTGTCCTCGTCTCGCACAGCTGGCAGAGTTTGCACGAGATTATCCGCCGATTCAGGTATTTGATCGATCTAGACTTCTTTTTTTCAGGCTCCGAATTGTTCAACGGTGAGAACCCCCGGAACGGTTGCTCATGCAGGGGTGATTTTTTATACCTCAATCAGTTCTCGTTTCACAGTAGTCAGAATCTTGGGTTTGTCCTTAGTTACTAGAATATCGTCCTCGATCCTCACCCCTCCAAAATCCGGCACGTAGATTCCTGGCTCCACGGTGAGCACCATACCCGGCCTCAATTTTTTCTTGTATCGAGGCGACAGGCCCGGTCCGTCATGAACGGAGAGGCCGAGCGAATGTCCAGTAGAGTGAATGAACCGCCCCTTGTATTCCGTTGAATCTATTAAACCGGCCACTTTGGAGTGGACGAAATCCCCCGTATTCTCCGGCGTGCACAGCTCGGTTCCTAGTTCTACCGCGCGTTGGACGATATCGTACATCTCCCTTTGTCTCTTCGAAGCCCTGCCAAAAACGAGAGTCCGGGTAATGTCGGAGCAGTAACGATTGTACCTTGCCCCGTAATCACAAAGAACAAACTGCCCCCTTCTCAGCTTTGTTACTCCCGGGGAATAGTGGGGCTTGGCGCTATTTTTTCCGAACGCGACTATTGAATCGAAGGAAACGCCGCTCGCCCCGGCGTCTTGCATTTCAAAAGCCATTTTGGCGGAAACAGAGCTCTCGGTAACGCCTTCGCCGAGCATGGACGGAATCTTCTTGTACGTGTCAGAAGCGATATCGCAAGCCTTCCGGATCAGGGCGATCTCACCTTCGTCTTTGATCAGGCGAGCGGCCTCAAAGGCTTCTGATTCGTCAAGTAGTTTGGATCCTTTGAAAACCGATTTTATCTGAAGATAAGAGCTGTAGGTAAGTTCCGACGAGTTAAGCGCAATAGTTTTTCCGGGGGTACTTGTCGCAATCGACTTTAGTCTCGCTATCATGCGGTCTCTGTCCTGGTCAGCAAAGACCACGACGCCATTTTCAAAGGACCTCGCTATTGGCTCCTCCAGCAATGACGTGACGAGTGAAATCTTACCATTTCTTTCAGCTACCAGGTAGGAGCTTTCAAAGAGTCCGTAAGGATACCCAGTGACATAGAAAAAAGACGCGTCGAGGTGCGGTTCAGCTCCATTAGCCAGTACGAAGGTGTCTGCTCTCTCTCCGATCTGCTCGAAGATTTTCTCTGCTCTTTTCTTAGAATCTATCTTGGGCATCCGCGTTCGGAGGTCGAGGTTCAAGTCTTGGTAGAAAAAGCCTTTTGGATGGAAGCGAAATGGTATGGTTCCAAATGAACTTCGACCTCACGGACGAACAGAAACTCATTTTGAGCGTCGTCGACGAAACCTGCCAGAAGATCCGGCCTATCGAGGATCGGTTTTATCTCGAACGCCGCTTCAACGATCAAGTACTTCCGATTTTCAAGGAGGCGCATCTCCTAGGTTTTCCGATCTCGAGAAGCTACGGTGAAGGTCAGGGAGCAGATGCTCTGACTTACGCTCTGGTCTTGGAGAGAGTAGGCAGAGAGGGTACGGGAATCCGAACGTTTTTCTCTGGTCATGTTTCTCTGGGCCAGAGTACCTTGCAAAAGTGGGGCAGCGAAGAACAAAAACAACGCTATCTGCCACGCACTACTTCTGGCGAGCTGATCATGGCATTCGGCCTCACCGAACCGACCGCAGGATCGGATCCAGCTTCGATGAAGACCAGTTTCGAGGAGAGAGGAGGCAGCTACTACCTGAACGGTCAGAAGGCTTGGATTTCCAACGGATCTATTGCAGATCTGATAGTGGTTTTTGCGTACCCAAAAGGAAAGTCGGAAGGGATGTGCGCCTTTCTCGTCGAGACCGAAGCAGAGGGATTCTCGGCGGAACCGATTAAAAACAAACTCGGCCTCCCCACCTCGGATACGGGACTGCTGTATTTCAATGACTGCAGGGTGTCCAGAGACAATATGCTTGGTCCGCCGGGCAAGGGGCTAAGTGTTGCCTACACCGCTTTGATGAGTGGAAGACTTTCCGTGGCGGCGGGGAGTGTAGGTGTACTACAGGATTGCCTTGACGAGGCCGTAAAGTACGCAAGGGAAAGAGTGCAGCATAAGAAGAAAATTGGGAAGCATCAGCTGATCCAGCGAGAAATTGCGAAGATTTCTCTAGATCTCGAAAGTTCGAGGCTGATGACGTACAAGGCGGCCAGCCTGAAAGTAAAGTCGGACGAATCACCCGACAATTACGAGCTGCGAGCGGAGGCCGACTGGTGGATCGCGCAGGCAAAATACTACGCCGCAAACGCGTCGTTCTGGGCGGCTGACCGAGCCGTGCAAATATTCGGGGCGAACGGCTTTTCCTTCGAAAACAGGCCGGCTAGACACCTCGCAGACACGCGGGCATGCAGGATCTACGAAGGAACTGACCAGATCCTTGAGCAAAAGATCGCGATCAAACTACTTGGATCCGAGTTTGAAGCCTTCTCGTAAGGAGACTTGTACCGGATTTTCCGCACGACTCAACAATTGTGAAATAGCGCAGTTGGTCAAACGGCTTCACAAACAACGAATAGGATCTCGAGGAAAGGACGCTATAGATTTTGCCAGAAATAATTGTGTGCTTCAAGCACGTGATTGATGAAACCGAGCTGAGGATTGACAGAGCGAACAATAAAATCAACTTCGAGGGGGCAAAGACAAAGATAAGCGATGATGACAAGAACGCGATCGAAGAAGCCGTTCGCATCAAGGAGAAAAACGGAGGGAGCATCACAGGAGTTTGCCTCGCCGGACCTGACGCCAAAAAGAGCGTAAAGGAAGCCCTTGCAATGGGATGCGACAGGGCCCGGTTGATCTCCGATCCCGCGTTCCAGGACGAAGACGCAATCGCTACCGCATACGTCCTTTCCCAAGCGATCAAGAAGATCGGAAAGTACGACATTGTATTAACTTCGACGGGCACGACCGATTCTTACACCGGAATCGTCGGCCCGGCTCTCGCAGAATTTCTCGATCTGCCGCAGCTTACGTTTGCTTCCAAAATCACGATTTCTGGCAACCATGCGACCGTGGACCGCCTTCTGGAAGATGGCGTTGAAACTGTGGGGGCAGAGCTGCCGGTGCTCGTTACCGTGGCTAGAGAAATAAATCAGCCGCGATTTCCCACATTACTTCAGATAATGAGCGCCGGAAAGAAAGAGCTCCTGGAGTGGAACGCGGCGAATCTCGGGGTAGATCCCTCTTTAGTCGGCAAAGTGGGATCCATGGTTGAAGTGACGGGCCTGAACGTGCCAAAGTCTTCGCGAAAGAAGATTATCTTCGAAGGAAAACCTGACGAAGCGGCGGGCAAGTTGGCCGAAGCTCTCGTGAAAGAGGGCGCGGTAAAGTAGCATGTCAAACATTCTGGCTTTCTCGGATTCAGCTGACTCCTGTCTGGAGCTCGTAACTCTGGGGAAAAATCTCGGCGGAAGCTTCTCGATTGCGGTTCTAGGTTCGGGTGACCTGTCTTCTCAATCAAAGAAGCTCTCCGTGGACGGCGTCTCAAGCATTTACGAAGTCTCGCATGAATCCCTCAAAAACTTGCTTGCGGGGCCGGCTACAGACGCCCTCGAGGCAGTTTCCAAGAGGGCCAGACCCGATCTTATTCTGCTAAGCTCGACCAAGAAAGGAAAGGAGCTTGCGGGTCGGCTCGCGGCTAGGCTAAAGGTGGGGTGCATTTCCGATGCCATGAAACTATCCGTTCAGGGCAGCGGCTTTGCAGCTGACAGGCTGGTTTGGGGAGGGAATGCTATTGCGTCAGTATCTTCCAAGGGAGCGGCCGTGGTCACCATTCCACTCCGAGCCTACGCGCGGGCGTCGAATCCATCCAGCCCTAACATAATCCAAGTGGACGATTTTCAGCCCAAACCAGTCAATGTTAGCGCAATTGGAAAGAAGGAAAAACCCAAGGGCCAAGTGAGCATCAAGGATGCCGAAATTATTGTCTCTGCTGGCAGGGGCTTCAAGAAGAAGGAGGACCTGTCGATGCTCGAGGATCTCGCAAAAGTCCTGAATGCGGTGGTGGGGGCGTCCCGGCCCCTGACCTCCGACCTCGGTTGGGTCTCGGAAGACAGGCAGGTGGGCCTGTCCGGGACAACCGTGAAACCGAAGCTTTACATCGCCGTAGGCATATCGGGGCAGATTCAGCACCTCACGGGCATGCGAGAATCGAAAGTAATCGTCGCGATCAACACCGACAAGAACGCCCCAATTTTTCAAGAGTGCGACTACGGGATCGTCGGAGACCTGTACGCCGTCGTGCCGGAGCTCACGAAGGCTTTCAAGGCACAGCTTGGTCGATAGAAGATCCTCACTCGCGATAAGTAAAAAAGAGTAGTGAGGCAGTCGAGAGCCTCAATTACTCAGCATTGAATTTCTCTCTTATTCGGTCCTCTTTTACAGAGACCTGCGTTCAGGGTGAAGTCTGCCGGCTAAAATATCCGCTGATGCCCGCTGGGACATCGAATTACCTGTACGGCGCCTTTTCCATCTTTCTCCTGATTTTCCTCTACGGCGTCTACAGGAAGTACTCCATATACGGAATTGGCTGGAGGGAGATTTCCCAGAACACATCCAGACTCGTAAAAAACAGCCGTCGAATTATCTCCGATGGTTTAGGGCAGAGAAAGATCCTGCAGCGGAGATACGGCGGCCTAGAGCACTCTTGGATGTTCTACGGTATCAGTGCGCTCACCGCTGGGACGATTATAGTGGCGATTGATTACGACATCCTCAGGCCGTTGGGAGTTGTCTTACTTCAGGGCGACTTCTATCTGGGATTCAAGACGTTTCTTGACATCTTCGGCCTCGTATTTGTGATATCTGTAGTATTGGCTCTCGCAAGACGAATTTCCTTCAAACCGTTCTTCATGGGCGAAGACAGAGCTGACAGATGGATCTTGCTTGGGCTGCTCTACATGGGCGTTTCCGGCTTCGTTCTGGAGGGCCTAGAGCTCGCGCTCATCCCGGTCCCATGGGCTTACTTCTCCCCTGTTGGATTGGTCTTCCAGCGGATGTTCATCTCGCTCGGCGCCGCCCCCTTGACTTTGGCCTATCAGGGATGGGTGAGCACCTACCAGACGCTGTGGTGGATCCATGCCCTCATCGCTTTTTCCCTGATAGCCGCGATTCCGTATACCAAGTTCTTCCACGCCCCCAATGCTCTTGTGAATATGATGATGAAAGATGAGACCCGGCCGCAGGGGAGGATGACTACTCCGTTCAACCTGGCGGAGATCATGAAGCAGCAAGAGTCCAATCCGGAGTTCATGCCAGACCTCGCCGTCGGAATCAAGACGAGCAGCGATCTAAACTGGAGTCAGCGAGTGATGCTTGACGCCTGCACTAATTGCGGGAGGTGCGAAGCTGCATGCCCTGCCAATGCCGCCGGGAGGGATCTATCACCGAGACTTGTGGTTCAGGATCTGAAAAATCGCTACTACAAAGACGAGCAGCTGAAGAGAGGTAAGAAATCCGGAAATCGAGCTGCGACTGAAACGGATTTCTTTTCTAGCGGAACGATCCGGGACGCTGAAATGTACTCTTGCGTCACTTGCCTCGCCTGTGTGTACGAGTGTCCCGTCGACATCAATCAGCTGGACTTCATAAGCGACCTCAGGAGAACTGTGGTATCGTCGAACCGGCTGGCGCCGGATCAGAACATACTGCTCTCTAATCTGGCTGCACATCAGAATCCTTACGGCTTCAGCAATTCGAACAGAGCCAACTGGACGTCTGGGCTGCCGGTGAAGACTCTGGCGGAGAATCCGCAGGCAGAATACCTCTACTGGGTGGGGTGCGTCTGCTCCTTTGACCAAAGGGCTCAGAGCATCGCGAAGGCTCTTGCTAAGATCATGACCTCTGCTGGCGTGTCCTTTGTCATTCTGGGTATTGAAGAAGCCTGCAATGGGGATCCTGCGAGACGGCTCGGAGAAGAAGGCAGATTCCAGGAGCTCGCCCTCCAAAACATCGAGAAGTTGAATGGTTCCTCTTCAAGGAAAATCATCACAAGCTGTCCCCACTGCTTCAACACGCTCAAGAACGAGTATCCCACCTTCGGCGGAAGCTACAAGGTCGTGCACCACACACAGCTCATTTCGGAGCTTATCGACTCGGGCAAGTTGAAAGTCTCTGATCAGAAGCTCAAGGAGATCTCGGTTACGCTTCACGACGCTTGCTACGCCGTCCGTTACAACAGCATTTTCGAGGAGCCTCGAAAGATCTTGGACGCAACGAATGCGACTCTAAAAGAGATGCACAGGTGCAAGGAGAAGACCT
>JASHPQ010000111.1 GCA_030037995.1 Nitrososphaerales archaeon
CCCTTTCTGAGGCTAGAGTCGACGTCACCGGAATCGAGAGCTACAAAAGGCCCACCACTCTGAAAACGCGGTATATCGTCAATGGTTTCCAAGTGCTTCGGGTGGACCGTGAGGTGAGATCTGATATCGATATCGAGCTCAGTGACCGGCTGTTGAAACATGCCCCGGAGTTTATTTCGAAATCCGACATTCTGGCCATCGCCGACTACGACAAGGGAACGGTGACTTCGTACCTGATTGACGCGCTGGTTGCCGAAGCCAAAAAATTCGGAAAACCAATAATTGCGCAGCCGAAGGTGCGACACTACCTTGACTTTAGAGGAGTCGATTATGTAAAATCAAACGAGCGCGAAGCGAGCATTGCGACCGGTATTTCCGTCTTAAACGAAACTGGCTTGAGGAATATTGCCACGAACCTGACCACGCGTCTCGGGTGCCGCGCCATAATTCTCACTAGGTCCGAACGAGGAATCACCGTCTTTGAGCAAAACAGGATGACCACCATTCCTCCGATGTTGCCCCCGAGCGAATTTTCGCGGCCCGTTGGAGTGCGCGATGCGATGACATCCGTGTTTGCGTTGTCTATTTCTGCGGGTGCCAACGCTTTTGAGGGCGCTGCTCTGAGCAACCTGGCTGCTGCGATTCGCGGCCAAAGAGAGGGCACGATTGTCGTCAGCTCTAGGGACATCAGTCAGAACCTGGACAAAGCCGAGAAAGTACTGGATCAAGTTGTCCAAGTGCCCGTAAGACGCTAGATTCAAAAGGAAAGAGACTAACGGCTTTACACTGTGGAGGAAGGGGGGTTGGTGGAGGAGTTGGAGGAGGGAGACGACACGGTCAAGCGTCTCGAAGAGGTCTCGAGCAACACGAGAAAACTGATTCTTCAGACTTTGGCCGAAGCCAAGTCCGGTCATCCGGGGGGTTCTCTTTCCGCCGTGGAGCTGGTCGTGGCCCTCTATTACAACGTGATGCGACACGATCCGAAGCATCCAAAGTGGCCTGACAGGGATCGCTTCATTCTGTCAAAGGGGCACGCGGCGCCGCTTCTTTATTCCGTGCTGGCGCAGCAGGGGTATTTTCCGATTGAAGAACTGAAGACACTGCGAAAAATCAACAGCATGCTGCAGGGCCATCCCGACCCCAAAAAAACGCCGGGAGTAGAGATGTGCGCTGGCTCTGAAGGCGTCGGGCTGTCCGTCGCAATAGGAGAAGCACTCGCGGCGAGGATAGATCACAAGGACTACCGGGTATTCGTCATGATGGGAGACGGCGAGATGGAGGAGGGGCAGATCTGGGAAGCCGCGATGTGTGCCTCGAAGTACGGCCTAGACAACATCACCGCAATCGTCGATAGAAACGGGATCCAGCAAGATGGCCTCACCGAGCAGATCATGCCCATCGAACCCCTGAATTCCAAGTGGAAGGCTTTCAACTGGAATGTGATCGAGGTGGACGGTTATGATTTCAAGCAAATTCTGGGAGCTTTTGGAAGGGCGCGGCAAGTGAGAAACCGGCCGACCGTAATCATCGCCCATACCACAAAGGGGAAGGGTGTTGAATTCATGGAGTGGTCCCCCGAATACCACGGAAAGGTCCCGGATGTCGAGACCGTCAGTAAGATCATCAAAGAAATGAAGTAACCCATGGCGGTAAAGATAGCCCCCTCGATAGCTGCCGCCGACCAGGGGAGATTAGCGGCGGAAGCTTCTCACCTACAGGAGTGGGGCGCCGATTGGATTCACGTGGATATCATGGACGGAATGTTCGCTCCCAATCTTACGTTTGGGCCTTCAGCTGTTAAGGCGATCAGGAAAGCATCAAAGCTCCCCCTAGACTGTCACCTCATGATTTCAAATCCTGAGCTGCTCCTTGAGAGGTTCCTCCAGGCTGGGGGAGACATTATGACGATTCATGCCGAAACGGTAACTGTGGAATCTCTGGCAAGAATCGAAAAGAAAGTCAAGGAGTACAATGCCAAGCTAGGGATTGCGTTTAAACCAGCCACCGAGATGCGATCTGTCGACCTAGCAGAAAGAGAAGTCTCGCTGATCACGATTATGACCGTCAATCCGGGGTTTTCAGGACAAAAGTTCATGCCCGAGGTTCTACCAAAGTTGGAGGAAGCTCGAAAACAGTTCCCAAGCAGAAGTCAAACGGAGATCGAAATCGATGGAGGCGTTGACCAGACCAACGCCAAAGTCATCGCGAATAAAGGTGCCAGCGTGCTCGTTGCCGGAAACTCGGTATTTGGGCAGAGCGACCCCGAGCTTGCCCTAAAAGAACTGAAGAAACTCGTCGCCAGCTGAGGTTACAGATTGTGATGCAAGAAATCTTTGCGCGCATAGAAAAACCAAAGGCGGGATCCATGCGAGAATCTTACGGAGAAGCTCTCGCAAAGTTGGGCTCCGAAAACAGGAACATAGTCGTGGTCGGTGCGGACACTACCGGGTCGATCAAGACTTCGATTTTCGGGCAAAAATTTCCGGAGAGATTCTTCAACGTGGGAATTGCCGAACAGAACATGATTTCTGTTGCTGCAGGCCTAGCCATGGCTGGAAAGGTAGCTTTCGCGAGTACCTACGCGGTGTTCGCGCCGGGCAAATGTGTTGACCAGATGAGGAACGCGATAGCGTATCCGGAGATTGACGTGAAACTAGTAGCGTCCCATGCTGGGATCAGCGTGGGCCCAGATGGCGCCTCTCATCAGGAACTGGAAGACATCGCGACGATGCGTGCCATCCCTCATATGAAGGTAATGGTTCCTTCGGACTCCATCTCTACTGCAAGGATAGTTGAGATCGCATCGAAGACATCTGGCCCGTTCTACGTTCGAATTGCACGCCCTAACTGTCCAACGGTTTATTCCCAAACGGAAGCTGACGAAATGAAGCCTGGGGGATCGACGATTTTTAGTGAGGGGACCGATGCGACCATTTTCGCGTGTGGCTTGCTAGTCTACGAGTCTCTGCTAGCTGCAAAGAAGTTGGCGACAGAAAATGGTCTTTCCGTGGGGGTCGTGGATCTGTACTCCATCAAGCCCTTGGATGCGGACACTGTAGTGAAGTTCTCCAAATCGACTGGTTACGTTGTAACTGCTGAAGAGCACAACATTATCGGAGGGATGGGAGGAGCCGTGGCGGAAACCCTGTCCGAGAACTGGCCAACTCCGCTGAGGCGGGTGGGTACCATGGATACCTTCGGCGAGTCCGGGGAGGACAAGGATCTTATGGTTAAGTACGGATTGACAGCAAATAATATAGCAAATAATGTGCTCGCGGTACGGGCGCTACCGCGAAAGTAGTGACGGAAAATGAAGATCTTTCTAGATTCTGCAAACCTGGGTCAGATCAGAAAATACCACGACATTGGACTGGTCGACGGAGTAACGACAAATCCGACACTGCTTTCCAAGGAAGGTGGGGATCCTCAAGAGATCATGGGCGAAATAGTTCGGTTAGTACACGGGCCGGTCAGCTTGGAGGTGATCAGCACCGAGTATGAAGGCATGATGCAAGAGGGTCGGAACCTCTCCCGGTTCGGCAAAAACGTAGTCGTAAAGATACCCATGACCGCCGACGGTCTGAAGGCCGTCAGGCAGCTGAAAAACGAAGAGATTAAGACAAACGTCACGCTCATCTTTTCTCCAAATCAGGCCCTTCTGGCGGCAAAAGCTGGAGCCAGCTTTGTCAGTCCGTTCATAGGGCGACTGGATGACATTGGAGAAATCGGTATGGACGTGATTCGAGACACGGTGGAGATCTTTAGGAATTACAAGTACGAGGCTGAAGTGCTCGTGGCCAGTGTGCGTCACCCTCTTCACGTAATCGATGCAGCAAAGCTGGGGGCACACATCGTAACCCTGCCGCCGGATGTCCTAGGCAAGATGATTACTCACCCGCTCACTGATATCGGGCTCGCCAGATTCCTTGAGGACTGGAAAAAACTAAAGCAGACGAATCCGAAGATCGCTCTGACGACTTAATTCAAGAAACCAAGGTTCCAGCATGAACAATTATTGCGATAACGAGAAGAAAATCCGTCCGTTTATTCTCCGGCGGAGCAACGAGGGAACGGTATGGGAATGCGAGGTTTGCCACTTCATAGTACATGATCTTTCAAAGTACAAGGATAACTACTACGAGCTTCCGGTCCCAGAGGAAAAGGCAAAGCAGCCAAACTTTCTCAAACAGTCTGAGGCCCCAGAGTCAGCTCAAGGTTCTCATTGAGATAATCATCCAAATTGTACACCCGGTGGTACTTGTCTCCATTGTTCTCCATCGAGTACACCTTGGAGACGACGATCGGAGCTGATTTTTCCACACACTCGTGCTGGATTTCTTCCCCCGCGTGGACGTTGAAAAGATCGAACTTTGGATCCTCTTCAGCGTAGCAGACGAAGACCACCCACCTGGTATCCTCGCTGTCCAGTACAGGAAAGCCAGCCTCAGCGGACAGGTTGTTCAAGCCCTGCACCCTAAGCTCGGTGCCTTTCACGTGACAGATCGCGCATCTCCAGACATCCACCACCCCCACGGCTTCCATTCCCCTGAACAAGTTTACACAGGCATAGTACCGGAACTCGTGCTCGTGCGGTCCTGCGGAGATTGGCGTCGACAATTTTTTCCTGTACTCCGGTACAGTAGCCTAGACAGTCTCCATAAGCTTTGCGAACTTCATAACGTAAATGTCGTAGCTGTCCTGTTCTGACTCGCAGTCGTTGCAGATCGTGCGCCTTTCCGCCTGCGAGTCAGATTCCTCAAGCGCCTTATCACACATAAAGCAAGATCTGGCAAGCTCAACTGGTTCATCCAGCGCGGCCGAAAGGATCGACAAAGCCCTCGTCACGTTGGTTTCAGAGGTGAAACGAAAGCCCAATCGGGAATCGCGCTTCACCTTCGCCTTCATCAGGTCAGCATAAACTTCCTTCCCCACCCAGGGCAGTTGAAACCATGAGTTTAGAACTATCTTCAAAGTCTCTCCTTCCCTATTTCTTGGCGGTAAGCTTGGCGAGGACCCTCTTCTCGCTGTCTCCGAAGTTATTCTTCTCTATGAAACGTTCGAGGGCGGCCGGTCTGTACTTGAAGTACAGGGCAAAGAACGGGAGATAGAAGCTCGCGATCGCGCTTTTGCCTACATGGTATTCTTCCGACAATGCTTCGGCCATTTGCTTTACCACCTTGCCGTCGTTCCAGATGGCGAGCCTCAAGTTCCACGGAATGCTCGAATCAGCTCTGGAGATTTTCTTGGAGACCACCGCATCGGCAAGATATCGATCAAGGTATCGGAGCAGTCTCCAAGATTGCCTCTTCTGAATCTTGCCCAAAATCATGTCCGCCTGGGAGATCGCTTCCAGCGACTCCACCTTCGATTCAAGCGATAGATTCTTTGCAGAGACCACTGAATCAAAGATCGCCCGGATCTTGTCGTACGGTTGGGCATCATACTGTCGAAGAAGCGAAAGACACTCCGGCATGGTCTGGGCCTTCATAACTGCATCCAGAGCAGAGGAATCGCTCATAAACTGGTGATCAGTCAGGGAGCCGACGATCTTCTTGCCCGATACAGTCTGCAATGAGTTGATTGCTTGCCGCGCGTCACCCCTCGAATTCCTCGCGATCTTTTCCAAGAGATCCTCCGGGATCTCCAGATCCTCTTTCAAGGAAACTGCGCGTAAGTAGATCGTAAGGACATCAACGGGTACGGAGCTGAAGCGCACGACTAGCGACTTTTGCTCAATTTTCTTTAATTTCTGAGTATCTTCAAGGTTTGCCGCCATCGCCACGGGCATCGTGGCGTTTTCAATAAAGTCAAGAACGAAATCCATCCCAGCGTAATCTGCTCTCCCGGAGATACCGTCCACTTCATCCAAAAACACTAGCAGCTTTTCCTCATTGAACAGGGAGGCATTTTCCAGAGTGGGTGAAAGAGCTTCTCGTAACCTCTCCCTAGTCCGGACGTCACTCGCATTGTACTCAAGCACCGTGTACCCCAACTCGGACGCAACGGCGTAGATCGACGTCGACTTTCCAACCCCGGGAGGGCCCGTGAGCAAAAGAGACTTGGACCCGGTCTTCCAGTGCTTCAGCCACTTGAAAACTTCGAGTCGAGCTTGCTCGTTTCCGACGAGCTGGGCAATCTTTTCCGGTCTGAGCCTTTCGGTAAGCAAAATATTACTGCTAAAGTGAACGAATTGGAATATTACGATATCTGTCCAAGTTCTAAACGAGCAGTCCCGATATCAAGTAAACGATCAAACCGAGCATCATACCGCCCAGTGCTAAGCTCTTCAATCGCAAACTATCCTCATCGCTAGTGAGGGTCAACACCTTCACAGCTAAATAAAGGAAAACGGCATCGGGTAGCAGAATAAGACCGGAGTAGATGAAAAGAGCTCTCCCGAGCAGCCCAAAGATAATTGGAAATGAACTCGTGAGAACGGCCAAGATAAAGAAAGTCGCCGCGAGCTGTTTTGCTATAATGGCACCATGAGAAACCGCGACTGTTTTTACGTTCCGGACCTTGTCACC
>JASHPQ010000112.1 GCA_030037995.1 Nitrososphaerales archaeon
GTAGATAGAAAAATACTGAGTCTGATTTTGGCCAGCATCTTTCTTCTGACAGCTCTTTCTGCGGTTAACTACGTTTCATTTGCATCTACAGCTCCACCCTTTTCTGCCGCGATTAATTTGAGCAACGACTCTGGAACGGCGAAGTACCCCAACGTGCAGAATTCGGGGTCCAATGTTTACGTTTCTTGGACAGAGTCCAGTGGAGGCATCTACTTCCGGTCCAGTCCGAATGGGGGAAGTACCTGGAATCCTCCGGTGACGCAAACCGCTCTAAAACTGAGTAACAAAGGAGGCGATGCCAGTTACCCGCTCATGGCGGCTGCTGGCTCGGATATCTATGTGGTCTGGTCCCAAACGCCCGGATCGGGCGATCTAGCTCAGATTTACATCGCTGCTAGCACCAACGATGGGGCAACGTTCTCTCCCGCTGCCGTCGTGTACAGCGATCCCTCGGTGGCCGAGATCACTCCAGTAGTGTCAGCCTCGGGCTCCACGGTGTACGTAGCGTGGACTGCGGGCAGCCACGTTTTCGTCGCCTCCAGCGTAAACAGCGGCGCCACCTTCGGAAAGCCCTTTGAGGAAGCTGGCCCCCGCGAACCACAGCTGGCGTCTTCAGGTTCCTACGGCTACGCTATAGCTGACGGTAACTCCCTCTATGTATCTTCCAACAACGGAGCCACCTGGACTAAAGAATCTGTCAAAGGATGCTGTGGTGCCGAACCATGGATCCTGGCCTCTGGCAGCGATGTAGTAGCGGCCTGGGAGACCAAGGGAACTGCCAGCAAAGTCTACGTGATCAGCAGCCAGAACGATGGCAAGACATGGAGTAGCGAATTCCTCCTTAGCTCCTCCGTTCCCGACTCTTGGGCGCCGATGGTGGGAATTTCGGGCGATGTTGCGGTAATTGCATGGAGGAGCAATCCCGGTGGG
The DNA here is from genome assembly GCA_030037995.1 of Nitrososphaerales archaeon. Lineage (GTDB taxonomy): Archaea > Thermoproteota > Nitrososphaeria > Nitrososphaerales > CADDZS01 > DATLTL01. Next base: position 931 of record JASHPQ010000112.1, read on the forward strand.
ACCCTGTCCCAGGAATACGCTTCCAGCTCGACTAATGGTGGAGCCACGTGGAGCGCCGCGACCGCGATCGGCATCTCCGGGCACGACAACGAATGGCCGTTTACGGTAGCGATTTCGGGCGACAACATCTTCGTCATGTGGAGCGAGAAGCTCAATACGATCTCCAGCAACAGTGACTGGCAGACGCTGGTTACCTACAGTTCCGACAACGGCGCGACCTGGTCCTTTCCTCCCACCTCATTGAGTACTACTCCGGCTTCTGGCGCACAACCAGAGCAGGACATTGCAACAGGCGCTATTTCTAACTCGGGATCTAGTGCGTTTGCCGTCTGGGAGAACAACGCCACAACTTCACAGATTTACTTCTCCTCGTCCTAGCCGGAGAAATTGCGTCTCCCAGATCGACTGGATGCCGGTCGTGAAGGATCGGCGTAGCCTTCAACTCCTAGCGATGACACTTTTCGGGGTCGCAGCCGGAGATTTGGTCATTATAGCTCTCATGGCTTCCAGAGTCAACCGAATCGGGGCTTCGTTTGCCGAGGTTCCCATGTGGCCCACCCTGATTATTTTGCCCCTCAGCTCTCCCAGACCGCCCGCGATCATGATGCCATAACTGTCCAGCAGCTCGGTCCTGAGGCTCGAATCCAGTTTCGGGTCGACCTTGGCTGCGCTAACCGTATCAGAATAGTACTCCTTCTCCGGGAACAGCTCCAGACCCAAAGCTTCCAGACCCTCACGCATCTTTTTTCCCGCCACCTTGTGACGATTCAGCCTGTTTTCCAAGCCCTCCTCCTCGATCATCTCTAGAGCCCGGTGGAGAGCTGCCACGACGGACGTAGGCATGGTGGTGGGATGAGGGTGCCCCCACGCGCCCCACTCATCTATGTACTTTCGCCAAGTGTTGAGATTGAGAAATCTCGATGGGATCCTTTCGGCGTTTCTCCTTGCCGCGTCCCAGCAACTTTTGGATATGCTGACCGGCGTCACGCCGAAGATCCCTCCTACCGCCTTGCTAGGGTAGCCGATGCAAAAATCAGCCCTCCAGTCGTCAACTCGGACATCAATTCCTCCAAATGAGGAAATCGCATCGAGAACGGAGATCACGCCGCGATCCGCGCATGCAGCAAGAATCTCCCGAACCGGATTTAATACACCGGTGGAAGTTTCATTGTGAACTACAAATAAGGGTCGCCCTTCAACCCCTTTTCGGTTCTCAAGAAATGCACGAACCTGCTTGCCAGTTATAGCTCTTCCGTGATCATTGCGGATCACCACCGGGTTGGCTCCCCTCAGCTTCACCATTTCCACGATCATCTCCGAAAAAAAGCCGTTCGCGCAGACGAAGACATCGTCGCCGTCCCTTGCAAGATTTAGGACAGCCATCTCCACAGCGACCTGCCCGGGCACCGGCAGGAGAATTACTTCATTGGAAGTTCTGAAGACTCGTTGCAGTCGCGCCAGAGTGTCCTGGTACAGCTCGCCCCACTTCGGTCCGTAATGCGGGAGGATGGGGAGCGATAGCTCCGCTAGAACTTCGGGATCAGGTTCAGAGGGGCCCGGGATCATTAACAATTAGAGTACTGTCCACCAAAATGAAAACGGGGTCGGATTGCTAATAAAAATAATCGCATGCAGAATTGCACTAGAAGAAAGCTCCCCGGACGTAGTAAGCACAGCTAGCTAAAAAGGAGCAAAGAGACCCTTCGCTGTAATGCACCCCAAACTGCCGAATTGCCGGAGACTTTCCGGTCGCATTCGGGATAAAAAAGAAAAGAGAGAGTTTTGAGCTGAAAAATCATTCATCACCGCCGGTAATCGAAGAAATGGGACAAGAGTCAAACAGTCAGAAAAAGCCGCCCGATTCAAGGAATCAAAAAGCGGCAACCACCCTCCCACGCTCCATCATCGTCCCGCAAGAAGACCCCCGTCAGGGCCTGAGGGGAACCATCGACTCGATTTTTTCGGACAGATTCATGGCCTTCTTGGCGCTGCTGCTAGTTCCGATAATTATCGCAGAGTTCGTCGTCCACTTATCTTCGGCGGAGTACGACTTTCTGGAGATCTGCGACTGGACGATCATAGTGTTGTTCATCGTGGAGTATACCACGAAACTCTATCTCGCGAAGAATAGGTGGGCGCACTTCAAGTCACCTTGGCACCTGCTCGACCTCGTGATCGTCGTGATCCCGTTTGTACAGTTCCTCCCTTTTCTCGGGTTGAAACTCACCGGGTCCGCCTCCCTGCTTCTCAGGTTGCTCAGGCTCCCGCGAGTGTTTGCAGCCGCGGGGAGGGCTACATCCGGAAGAGAACGCAGCGTTACGACTGTGGCTGCACCAGTCGCCGAAGAGCAGACCATTATACGCAAGGTGGATGCGACCTCCCTGTCTACTAATTCGCCCGCTATCCCGCTGACCTGGGACCAGCTGACTGCGGAACTTTTTGACCAGAACCAAGAGTGGATCGACATTTACAACATTTCAGACGAGGGGTTTGCAAGACTTAGCAAGATCTTGCAGGTAGCAGAACCGCACTTCAAAAGCGGCATGATTGACGAGATCTATCCCCACATCGATTACCTTCAGAGAGCATCCTTCATCTTCCTGCAGTCGGGGAAGATCCGGTATCCGGAGAGCTCTAGCAACTACTTCACCATCTCCAAATCCGGCTTCATCCTGATCTGCTCCAGCACCAAGCTGATTTCCATCTCCAGACATGATGTGGATCTGTTGAACAGAGTTTCAACGCGAAACTTGAGCAAATTGCCAAGGGTGGGCGACTCGTTTCTCGTATCAGTACTCTACGCAGTACTCGATGGCTTGCTCAGCGAGTACAGAAAGCTGCTTTCGGAGATCGAGATTGACGTGATCCAGATCGGGAACATTCCCAGATCGAAGCTCCCGCGGGACTTTCTCGAACGCATATACCAACTAACCAAGGAAGTCTCCAGACTGGAGTCCAATTTAGTGCACTTCAAAGATCTTCTGGGGATCATAATTTCGAGACAGGTGCCACTCGCGGGCTTTAACAAAGATTCGGAGGAAGCCTTCGAGCTCCTCCAAGACGGAGCTTCCTACCTGAAGGAGATCGCTGACGGCCTCGTTGACAGTCTAAAGTCAATCATCGATCTTTACATAAATCAAGAGTCCTTCGAAACAAACAGAATATTGAAAATTCTCGCGGTGATCACGAGCGTTGCCATAATTCCGGCTGCGGTCAGCGGCCTGCTTGGGATGAATGTGCTGGGGATCCCGTTTCAAGTTCGGCTGTGGGAAATCGTATTCATGATCGGAATAGGCGCGTCTTTTGCGATCTACTCTTTCACGAAGTTGGGCTGGCTGAAGCAGTGAAGCTAACCGTCTTCGGCGCGACCGGACGGACCGGGACGAAAGTGGTGCGGCAAGGGATTACCGCGGGGCATGAAATCACGGCGGTCGCGAGGGAACCCGAGAAACTCGGGGAGTCAAAGGTGCGCGCCCTCCGGGGAGATTCTACCAATGCGAAAACTGCTGAAGAAGCTGTGGCGGGGGCAGATGCCGTCCTCAGCACCTTGGGGCACGTCCGCGGTTCCCCTCCCGATCTTCTCTCAAAATCTGCCTCGAATATTGTAAGCGCCATGAGTAAACAGAACGTAAAGAGACTGGTGGTGCTGACGAACGCCGCCGCCCGCGATCCGACGGACCGGCCGGGGCTGTACAACCGCCTTCTACTCACCCTCCTTACCACGTTTCGGGGCCAGATGAGCTGGGACACCGCCGAAGAGGCAAGAATTATCTCGCAAAGCGCGCTTGACTGGACCATCGTACGCGCCGTCCGTCTCACAGATGGCCCGATGACGAAAAAGTACCACGCCGGGCCGTTCGATCAGAGTGCGGGAACGCGGATCTCTCGTGCCGATGTCGCGAGTTTTATGATTTCCTGCGCCACCGAGAGCAAGTATGTTCGAGCAAAGCCGCTGATTAGCGAATAGAACCGAAGTAGCTCCGGGGAAAAGCAAAACGCGCATATACTCGCACCGCATGATTTGAATCTACGATGTCCACGCCACCACCGGCAACACCGCCAGCGGATTCCCCTGCGCCGCGTCTGTTTCACTTTGCAGAGTGTACGAACTGTCGTCACATCCTCCCGCTTGCCACGACCACGGACAAGTATTTTGCAATCCTGGCCAAGGATCCAAGAAAGCCGACCGCCCTAGGAGAGAAGTGCATGAAGTGTGGTTCGGACAGCTGGATTTTAGCAAGAGATTAAAAATAAGGACCCCGGCTAGCTTTTCACTAGAATTCACTGGACAGCTGCTGCCGGGTCGCGAGCGTGTCGGTCTCTTTTTCGAGCTGCTCTAATTTCCTCACGAGCGCCGAGATCTCTTTTTGGATCGACGCCGCGTCTCTTTTGGATTCAGAAGCTTTCTTGTCGGTCGCCTCTATTTTCTCGCTCGTTGCCACGAGATCGCTGGCGTAGACCGAAATCTTGGAGTTGATCGAGTCGATGTCCTTCCCAGTGGATTGGAGTATTTCGTTGATAGCTTCGATTTGATCCGCTAGCGATGTGTAGGTATGCTTTATAGCTGCCTCCAGCTCTTCCGGGTTTTTTTGCAGGCGCATCAATGGAGAGCTTTTGAGCGTGCGCTCCATGGCCTCGATCCTGGACAGGAGCCTGTCCACCAGATAAAGGATGTAGACGCTGATCGCGATCATGCCTGAAATGGCAACAATCAGTATCAGCTCGAGGATCGATGACGTCACCAACTTTCATACCTCCATTTCAGGGACCGCTGGTAGTCGCCGTGGTGTAGTTGTAGTAGCTGCAATAGCGACCGCAACTTATGGTCGTGACTATGGTGGAGACAGTGGTGGTGGAAGTTTCCGTCACAGTGGTCTCCGGATAGGTGACTGTAACCGTCGTCGTCCGGGTGGGGCCGGTTTGCGAGCGCGTGATCGTCATAGTGGTGGAATACAGGATGAGGGTTCCATTCACGGTTTTTGTAACCACGGTCGTCAGTGTAATCGTGCCGGGCGTTGACTGAGTGACGGTCTGGGTGGTCGGGGGACCTGTTCTCGTCGTCGTACTGGTGAAGGTCGTCGTGGAGGAAGTCACAAACCCTCCACCCCCGTCAGCCACCACGCCGACCGCGAGGGCCCCAAAGGAAAGAACCAAAACAACAAGCGAGAGGATGCTTCTTCTCAAATCAGCTGCTGCACCTCTTTAGAGCGGAGCGAGCGCCTATGTTGCAAGTATTCCGCATTAATATAGAAACTGTTTGCCTAACCACCTGTCCGCCGGCCAGCCGCAAGAATCTCCGGATGAGGGGAAAAAAACATTGAAAACTCCTTCGCTGGCAAATTTTTCTTGCAGATAGACACTTCATTTGATCCGCGGACCAATCCCATCCGGCGCCCCGGTGTTTGTGTTTACCGATCCTGGAATCGACGATGCGCTCGCGCTCGCCATGATGGCCAGCTCCAGCAGGCCGCGGATGATCGGAGCCTGCGGCGTGGATGGAAACGTCCCCTCCCGTCTTGCAAGCGCAAACCTTGCCGGTCTCCTCAGACTATTTGGGGCAGGTGACATTCCGGTTTTTCAAAGCGCCGTTAACGATCCGGCACACGAGTACCCGGTGCACGTCCACGGCAAGAACGGACTGGGTAACATCAAAATCGTAAAGCCGCGTTCTCCACGTGGACAGGCACTGCCTCTCGTAGATTTTTTGAAATCGCGAGGAAATTTTCAAATCCTCTCGCTGGGACCACTGACGGCGCTCTCAGACCTCCTGAAGAAATCGCCCAATATCGCAGCTCAGATATCGCGGTGCGTGATCATGGGAGGGGGCATCGTGAGGGGCAACGTGACGCACTACGCAGAGTTCAACATCCACAGTAATCCCGATGCGGCAGACGACATCTTTCGTTCCGCCATACCCAAGATTCTCGTACCCCTCGACGTTACGGAAAAAGTGAAGCTGTACCCGGAAGACCGGAAAGAGCTGCAGCGGTCGGGGCGCCGTGCCGCAGGAATGCTCGCGGGGATGCTCCAGTTCTACTTTAACTTCCAGAAAAAGGAGAACGGGTTTTACGGCGGGTACATGCACGACCCCTCGGCGGTTGTCGCGATGACCAACCCGGAACTTTTCGAGTTTCGCAGGGCCGAGGTTCGCGTGGACACCACAGGTAGGAGGACTCGAGGCAGGACGACTGCGAGCTTTTCGAGGAACGGTCATGCCAATACTTGGATAACAACGGGAGTAAAAGCGGAGGCGGTGAGGTCGGTCATAATGGAGAAGCTGCTAGGCCATCGATCCGACTAGCTGCACCCTATGTGCCTTGGAACCCTCATCAATCACTGGCAAGGCTAAATACAGTCTATTTGAGGGCTGTATGCATCATCAATTGGCTCAAAAATCCAGAGTCGCCCGTTACAAGAAGTTGAACGGCAAATTCCTGAAAGACGCGGAAGAACTTCTTGAGAAAGGCGATGTAGTGCAAGCATCAGAAAAATTTTGGGGCGCAACGGCTGAGATAGTCAAGGCTTACGCTTCTTCTGAACGGATCAAAACAAGAACGCACAACGATCTCTGGCAAGTCGTCATTGACCTAGATAAAGAGCATCCTTCGCTCGATCTGCTGAAAGATTTCAATCAAGCAGGTTATCTCCATTCAAATTTTTACGAAGATGAACTTAGACCTGAAGCTGTAAGCGCTGCTGGGGAAGCTGTCAAAGATTTCGCCGCAAAGATAGAACGGTTAATGCAAGATAGTTGAAAACTAAAACTCAAGGTCGGCGCTAATAAGAGACGGTGTTGATATTTCGCGCATCCGCCTGGCAAAGAGTTGATATGAAAGACCAGGGATTGGAATTAACCGAAGGATCCATTTCTTATGACAAAAAGCCTCTTTGAATTGAATCGCCAGTTCCTTGACGCAGGACTCAAAAAGGCGGACGAGTTTGGAGTGAAGGTTTCGATTGCCGTGGTGGACGCCCACGGCGACCTGATAATCCTGGAGCGGATGCAGGGGGCGGTGTCGCTCTCCCCGAAGATCGCGATGGGCAAGGCTTCGGCCGCCGCCATTTTCATGAG
>JASHPQ010000113.1 GCA_030037995.1 Nitrososphaerales archaeon
GCCGGCAGCAGCCACTGTCACCGCGTTCGTTGAGGAGTCTGTCTTCTTTATGAAAACGATCATCCCGTTACAGGCCCCCGGTGTATCAGCTGCAAAAAGAGTGACAGTGAAAGGAGCGCTTGTGGCATTGGCGAGTATCTCTCCCACCTGTTGATTCGACGGTAGACTCCGGCCATACAGCTTCTGAGTTGCTTGGAGCTGCTTTTCCTCGCTTTTGCATTTTCATCTGTTTGTGCAAAGAGCCCTTGACTAATTAGTCTCTCAAGGGAAGGTAGGTGATGAGACAGCTCCAATTAGGAAATATCGATTGAATCTCGCAAATCCGAATATTATGTGCTTTCTGAGCTTCTTACATGAAACAGATCGGCGCACCATAAAAAGTTCCAAATGGTAGGGAACGGCGGACTCGAACGCGCCACCTCCAGCGAGACCGGCTGGAATCCTGCCCTTGGACCAGCTCCCTAACAGAGGTCGAATCTAAACTAGAGAAGAACTCGGAAATAAGCAGATTGCTCCTGATATTGACATAATGACGACTAAATGCCTATATAGCGAACTCAAAGCCGTCATATTGACGAATATAAAAATGGAAGAGAAGGACGAGCTGATTATCAAGAAACTGCGCCTTGACTCCAGCAGGCCAGTATCGGAATTAGCCTCCGACCTGCAGCTTCCTAGAACTACCGTACAAGAGAGAATAAAGAAACTGCTGCATGCGGGGATAATCAAAAGATTCACCCTACAGCTCGATTATTCGAAAGTAGGGAAACCCGTTACTGCATTCATCTTGGTGTCTTTTCTCGCTGGCTCGGGGGTGTCGCAAAGAGAGGCTGCGGAAAAGATCGCCGAAATTGAGGACGTGTTCGAGGTGCACGTAATTTCCGGGGACTGGGATATCATCGCAAAGGCGCGTGGAGAATCCATACAATCCATTGGGGAGCTGGTCTTGGACAAGATAAGAAATGTGAAGGGAGTCGAAAGAACTCTAACTTGCACATCCTTCGTGACAATCAAAGAGACGTTTTGAATATGAGAAACAGCAAATCAGATTCGGGCTTTCTGGATAAATTTCAGCCTCTTCTGCTGGTTATTTTTTAAATAGCATTCAGAAGGATTGTTAAGCCGGAAAATCAGAGTGGACCCGCAGGAAATAATCGCCGACCTCAGGAAGCAGGATATAGAAATCCTGACCGAGGAGAGGCTGATCAAAACTATCACAGAGATCCCCAAACCTGTTACCTATATCGGTCTCGAACCAAGTAACGTCATTCACATAGGCAATCTCAGTGCTTCCATTCCTGTTTTCAAGCTGGCCAAATATGGTTTTAGGGCAATAATCCTGCTCGCGGATCTACACGCGCTCGCAAACGACAAGGGTGAAATCGGTGAAATCCAAAAGTTCGCCGCCTCGGACAGAGATATGTATGAGAAAGTAGCCAAGAAGCTGGGCGTGGGCGGCAAATTGGAGTACAAGTATGGCACCGAGTTTGAAGACCAGAAGTACTTCATTCAAATGTTGAGACTTTCTCGTCTCATCAATTTCACCGAAGCTGAAAAGAGCATGGACGAGATCAGCAAATCGTCGGTCAGCCGCATGACTTCTTCGCTGGTCTATCCGCTCATGCAAGTTCTTGACATCGGAGCGCTGGGCGTGAATGTAGCCGTAGGGGCGATCGATCAGCGGAAGGTTCACGTGCTTGCGATCGAGAATTTGAAGAAGCTGGGTTACCCGACGCCGGTGGCGATCCACACCAAACTCATCATGCAGGGAACCGACGGAAGACGGAAGATGAGCAAGTCCTACGGCAACACGATCAATCTGGATGAAACAGAGGAGTCTCTGGAGGCAAAAATAAAGAAGACGTACTGCGCTCCCGGAGAGGTCGAGATCAATCCGATCCTGGGCTGGTACAAGGCGCTGCTCTTCCCGGTGTTCGACCGGCCGCTGACTTTTGGCTCAAAAGAGATCTCAAAGTTCCCTGATCTGGAGCAAGCTTGGAAGGATAAAGAAATCAATCCACAGGAACTAAAGCGCTCTTGCGTGCGGGATCTTGCAGAGCTTTTGATCTAGCAGAAATAGCCCAGTCATTTTCCCTCGATCAGCCTAGGATCGAAGGAGCCGGCTCGACTACGAGAAAAGCTTTTTTCAATCCGAAGAATCGAAGTCAGGCAGATAGTTTTCGATATGTACTGGCTATTCAAGGAAGACCCGGGGAGCTACTCCTACGAGCAGCTTCAGAAGGAAGGGAAAACAGCGTGGGAGGGCGTGCACAACAACCTGGCTCTGAAGAACTTGAGACAGGTCAAGAAGGGGGATCAGGTGCTCTACTACCAGACGGGGGATGACAAGAGCGTAATGGGAATAATGAAAGCTGAGTCCGATGCTTATTCAAAAGAGAAAGGGATTGATCTCGGCTCTTCAAAAGAGATTGCGGTAGAAGTTGTTCCAGTCAAGTCGTTGAAGAAACCCGTTTCGCTACAGTCGATCAAGTCAAATTCCAAATTCAAAGACTTTCTTCTCGTGCGAATTTCGCGGCTTTCCGTGATGCCGGTCACCAAGGACCAGTGGGAAGAGATCCTGAGAATGTCAGAACGCTAGTACTGCATTATTTTATTTATGGCGCTCAGTACTTTCTGAGGGTTGGGCATGTAGTGCTCTTCCAAGGTATACGGGAATGGCGTATCATAGCCCGCCACGCGGATTATCGGCCCCTTCAGGTAGTCAATCGCCTTCTCCGCGATCAGGGCAGCAATTTCTGCCCCAAATCCACCGGTCTTGGGAGCTTCGTGGAGGATGATCACCCGCCCGGTTTTCTTTACGGACTCGAGCACGGCGTCAATGTCCAGCGGCACAAGCGTCCGTAAATCGACCACCTCGGTTTGAACGGCGTTCTTTGCCGCCAGCTCGGCCGCTTCCAAGGCAACATGGAGCATCGCCCCGTAAGCGAAAATGCTAACATCGGTGCCCTCCCTCGCTACTCTTGCCTTTCCGATCGGCACCGTGAATTCACCGTCCGGAACCTCGCCCTTTACCGCCCTGTAAATTCTCTTGGGTTCCAGGAAAATCACAGGATCCTCGTCCCGCAAGGAGGATAAAAGCAGCCCTTTCGTGTCGTACGGAGTCGCAGGTATGACCACCTTCAGGCCGGCGGTGTGGCAGAAGTAAGCCTCGCTACTCTGCGAGTGATAATGCCCTCCCTTTATTCCCCCGCCGTAGGGTGCGCGTACCACCAGATGGCAAGAGTACTGGCCGCCCGACCTGTAGCGCAGCTTCGACAGATTTGTCACGATCTGGTCAAACGCCGGATAGATAAAATCCAGGAACTGGATTTCTGGCACGGGATTTAAGCCGTAGACCGCCATACCGATCGCCGTCCCGATTATTCCGGATTCTGCCAACGGAGTATCGATCACTCGATCCTGCCCAAATTCGTCGAAAAGTCCTTCGGTTGCCCTAAAGACTCCCCCGTCCTTTCCGACATCCTCGCCCAGAACGATGATCCGGTCGTCGCGTCTCATCTCCTCTCTGAGCGCCTGATTCACCGCTTGAACGATATTTATGATGGACAACTAAGAGGACTCCTCCTCTTCTTCTGCCAGCTGTTCCTTCAAATTCCACGGCATTTCTGCATACACGTCTTCAAACATAGTCCTGATCTCCGGGCGGGGCACTTGCTCTTCCTCTCTGATGGCATTCACTATTAGAGTATCGTTCTCTTTGGAGATTGACTCTTCGTAATCTTTTGTCCAGAGGTCCCTCCTTTCGAGATAAGAGCGAAAGCGCTCGATAGGATCCTTCCGCTTCCATTCTTCGATCTCTTCCTTGGTCCTGTACCTGTTTGGATCGTCGCTCGTGCTGTGAGGCCCCATACGGTATGTGATGCATTCGATCATCGTCGGGCCCTTGCCCTTCCTCGCCCGATCTACAGCCTCTCGCGCCGCCTTGTAAACAGCGAGCACATCGTTACCATCTACGCGCAGGCCAGTGAACCCGTAAGCTTCTGCTTTTTCCGCGAAGGATTGGGAGGCCGTCTGTCTGGAAGAAGGTAAGGAAATAGCCCAGCCGTTATTTTCGCAGATGAAAACTATGGGCGCCTTGAAAACTCCTGCAAAATTATACGCAGCATGGAAGTCTCCCTCGGAGGTGGCGCCATCTCCGTGAAAGGCCATTACGACCTTGTCTTCCTTTCTCAATTTCATGCCCATCGCGATTCCAGTAGCGACCGGCAGGTGTGCCGCAATGGTCGCGGCCACGCTCACGAAATTTATTTCCTTGTACCCCCAGTGATTTGGCATTTGTCTCCCCTTCATCTCGTCACTGCTGTTTCCAAGCAAATGAGCGAATAGTAGCGGAATAGGTACGCCCCTAAAAATCGCGACACCGGTATCTCTGTAGGTGGGCAGCACCCAGTCTTCCTCTTGAAGAGCACAGGTACTCCCTATCTGAGCCGCTTCCTGGCCAGCGCATGGGACGTAGAAGCCGATCCTGCCTTGCCGCTGGAGGCTTAAGCACTTTGTATCGAAAGCTCGAGTGAGCGTCATGGAGTGGTAGATTTGTTTTAGTTTTGAATCAGAGAGCTTGGGATCGAGGGATTCCAGGGGCTGGCCGTCAGCAAAAATTACCTGCAAAATTCCGTTCGATTCGGAATTCAAAACAGGAATTGTTTTGGCAATTTCTGATTTAACTCTTACCAAAGATTGTCATGTAACAGATAGAAGTTTGAAAGTTTACGTCAAATATTGAAATTATTTCAATTCTGTTTTCCGATATAGAAGAGCTTTGGATCATATTTGAACAAAGCTTTCAGCGCCTGATCTACGAGCTCTTGAGGTGTTCCTTTCGAAGAATCGATGATGATCTCCGGGGACGGTGACTCTTCAAAGGGCACGTCAATCCCGGGTACTTTTCCAAGGCCCTCGATTCTCATCCCGGTTTTTAGCCTCTCCTGGGCGTCGCGATACAGTTTGTGCCTAACCTCATCCGACGCACGTGCTGTCTCTCTCTCGATGCAGATCTCAATGGGACACTTCACATATACTTCGACGAAGTTAGGGCATTCCTTTCTCGCAAACTCGCGCCAAATCCTCCTGTGGCCAGTCCCGTCAAGGAACGCTGAGACGCCGCTGAATGAAAGGAAGCTACCGATCAAAACTAACGATCGGTATGCGGCATCCCTTTCCTCATCAGAGTAATTGGCTTCAGGAAAAATTTTCTTCCTGATAGAGTCCATTTCAACGAGTGCCACCTTTGGACGCTGATTGACATCCTTTTTCTTGCCGGATGTTATTTTTTCGAAGACGCCTCGGGCTATGGTGCTCTTGCCCGAACCAAGGAGGCCGTAGAACCATACCACGAGAGCGGGGGCAGAATTCTGGTAACTCAAGGGAGACTGATCAACTTTTTCTCAAGTTTGGTCAGAATCGCAGGGTTCGCTGCACCGACAATGTTTGCCCGCGACGAGAATCCGACCTCGAGATCTTCAAGGGCTGTTTCTCGCGATGCATCGGTCAGATTGGAGAGGACACAGCCCGCCTCGCGAGCAATCAGAAATCCCGCCGGCGAGTCGATGGTACGCGCCCCGCCCGGCTGCGCGAAAATCAAAGCATCCGCCGATCCATCGGCCAGCATACAGTAACTTATAGCTGCCGTTCCCAAGAGCCTAGTCTTGTTAACATCGTCCTTTGATAGCCTACCCAAGATCTTGTCTCTCAGATAATCGACATCGCTCGTCTCAACGAGCAAGGTACGTATTTTTGAGGCAGCTACACCCTGTGGCGGGCGCAATCTCTTCCCGTTGTGAAAGGATCCTCGACCCTTTGCTGCAGCGTATTCGTCTTCCGTCTTGATGCTTGTAATGAAGGCAGCTGTGATTCTTCCAAAGCTTCTCTTTACATACGAGGCTTCTTCATCTGATTCGACGACGGACAGCGCAAGCGAGAATAATGGAATCCCAACCTCGGCGTTGTGAGACCCATCTAGAGGATCGCAGACTATAACTGGGATCTCTTCCGATTGGGAGCCGGACTTGGAGATCTCTCCGATTTCCTCAGAAAGAAACACAAAAGATTTGTCCAGATCCCTTCTCAAAGAGTCGAAAATTGCTCGTTCGGAGACTTTATCGATTCGAAGCGTCATATCTCCGCCCATCCCACGACCAAGAATCTTGTGTCTGCTCGATGCTGTGTAATTCTGGAGGATGGCCTTGCGGCCCGCAAGCCCCGCTTTCCTTAGGATATTCGACCAGTCTTGCTTTTTTTCCAATCACTCAACACTTCTAAAGTAATCATTTACTCGTCGATAATCAAACTTCCCTTCGTCCAGTAGATTTTCGGCGAAATTGAATATCTTTCTGCGTACCTCGTCTGTTAAGTCCGGATACCAGAGCGGCGAAGCGATGACAAGCGCCCTAAATACGTAGAAGAGTGGCATCGTTCCCTCCAACCCGCCATCATTCATGTTTTGGTAATACGTGTTCATGAACCGATCAAACAGCGTTTGAAATTCTCCCTTGATCTCTCTGTGCTTCCTTAGAGAGTAGAACAAGTAGTTGATCGACAAGGCGCACACGTCATCTGCTGGTTCTCCCCACTCTCCCCTGCTTCGATCCAGGATTACGAATTTCGAAGTGAATTTTCCACTCCGATCGTCAAAAAGGATATTCCAAGGATGAAAATCCCCGTGAACTTGAGATAATCTTTCTTTCCTGTCCTTCAGCTTCCATCTGTGTGCGACGCATTTCTTCTCGATCTCTTCCAATTCTCCGTTTCGCAAGTAATTGGTGGGGAGCGAAGGATAACTGTCGGCGAGACCGAAAATACATTCGCCGTGCCCTACTGTGTCTCTGATCTTTCTCGCGTAGAGCTCGCGTGCACCTTCCCCCTCGTACTTTAGAGAGTGCATCTTTGCAAGGTACTTGGCTAGCGCCTCCGCCCTTTCGATGTCTTTGTTGTCCAGTTTTCCCGCTTCGAAGATCCCATCGAGATCCTTGTAGTATTCCTTCCCTTGAACCATCGGCCGAAGCAGAAAGAATTCCCCTGCCTGACCGAGAGAGAGAAGGGAGGAGTCTTTACGATTGAAGGCCCCTATGTCCCAAACGCGGGAGTGCTGCGGCAATGAATTCCAAGTATCGAAGGAAAGCACCATGTTATCGACTCGGTCAGCCCTGTAATCGTGGCCAAAGCCGTGCCCGATCCTCATCGTTGAAAGTATAGCCTTTTTCTCCGGGGCTTCCTTTCCGTTAGAGGTAGACTCACGGTAAACAATCAGATAGGGAGAACCGTATCCCATCCCCTTTATGTCTCGGCCTTTAGCTGCATCGTCTTTGGGGCTCACCGTTCCGTACCTGTCCAACGGACCGAAATAGTCGATTCGAATTTTCTTCTTGTTCTTTCCTGGTTTCCGGGCGGAGGAGACTGCAGCAAGATAGCTTTGGATTTGGTTTTTAGAAGGAACCTTCAATGATCATAGACCATGCTGGAGCAATAGACTAGAACTAAGCGGGACCGCTCGTTGTTTTAAGGCGTGCGCTAACCGATCATTGTCGATCTTTCTGTGGAGGGTGAGAAATCCATTTTCTGTTGTCCCAAGAAACAATGCCGGTGGGCTTAAACTCCACCACGACTCTGTGCTCCTTTCCATAAGTTTCCTGCCAAGACCTCGGAAACTTGTTAGTGTTCCTGAAGGTGGAATATTTTTCGGCGAGAAGCTCGAAGACGCGCTTTCTGAGCGGTTTGTCAGAATCCACGATCTTGGCTAATCCCCTGATCATCACCCCCCTCAGTTCAGTATACTTTTCGCCGTCTTCGATAACACCGCAGACCTGCGGCCTGTTCATAATGTTCCTGATCTTTTTCTTGTAGGGCTGCGCCCGGAAGTAAATTTTGTCTTCAAGCACCACAAACCAGATCGGGGCTGCGTGGGGGAAGCCGTCAGAATCCAGAGAACACAGGACCATCTTGTAGTGGCTCTTGATGAATGCCCAAGACTCCGACCTGGTCATCGGCAGGTACTGGGAGTGTCTGCCTTTCTTCAGGTGCGGCTGGAAATTGGGATACATGATTTTTGGCTAACCTTTTTTGCTAAAAATTGAGATTCGAAAAAGTGCACGACTAAAGCGCTCAGACGAGTAATAGATTTTTTGCTTCCAAGGAGAAATATGGAAATACCTTCCAATGGGAGATCGCTGGCCGAACACCTGTGATGGATGTACCTCTGTCGAAGCTTCGGCTCAATTCGGTAGATGAATACGAGCGAGAGGCCAAAAAATTACTGGCCCAAGATCTGGTAAATTACATCTATGGAGGCACCGAAAGCGGAGCCACCCTTACTAGAAACAGGGAGGCGTTCGGCAAGTACCTGCTCAAACGAAGGGTGCTACAGGACATCGAAAAAGATGTCAGAACCGAGACCTCCTACTTTGAAGGGAAAATAAAGAGCGAGCTCCCCTTTTTTCCCTCGTGCATAAACACCATTCCACTTTACCCGAAGGCATGCCTTGACGTTCTGAAAATCTCCAAGAGCTTCAAAGTGCCGATCTTTATCTCGGACATTGCGATCCCACCAGGAATGGAGGCTAGCGAGCTCCCGTCGTTGGTTCCTGCAGATGTTCCACTGATTTGGCAGTTCTATATTTTCGAGGAAAATTACGACGCAGTCTTCAAGCACGCCAAGCTGGCCCAACGCTACGGTTATCGAGGAGTGGTGTTGACGGTAGATGCAGATCTCAACGTGAAGATCGGCGATGAGATCCCTGTTGAAGTTCGCGAGAGGAACTTTCACATTACAAGGATCTCAGAAGTCAAAAAGATGAGGGATTCCGTTTCCATACCCTTCATTGTAAAAGGCATAATGTCGTTGGAAGATGCTGTAGTCGCTATCGAAAATGGCGCAGATGGAATCATAGTCTCGAATCACGGCGGCCGCATCATGGACAGCGGTCAAAGCTCGCTCGAGGTGCTCCCCAGGATCGTAAAACAACTAAAATCCAAAAAGTCTACCAGGAAGGCAGAGATTTTCTTCGACGGAGGCATACGACGCGGGACCGACATCTTGAAGGCCCTTGCATTGGGGGCCAGAGGGTGTCTCTTGGGGAGGCCGATGTTCTCGGGTCTAGCGGTCGACAGGGAAAATGGAGCCGCGAGCATCATGTCCATTTTGAAGGATGAGCTGATTCGGGACGCTTTCCTGTGCGGGTTGCGCGACCTTTCGGACGTAAGCCCGAAAATTTTGATAGAAGCCTAGGTACTATCAAAGATCTTGGTCTTCGAGGCCATACCGATTATCGTATTATTATCTACGACATACTTTGCTCCTTCGATCTTGGCGATCGCGGAGTTGAAGACGTTGTCGTAATCCGCTTCTAGAAAATGCCTCTTTACTTGCACCACCGCAATTACGTCATACTCCCCGGTAATCATGTGAACTTCGATCACTTCCTCCATTTTCAAAAGCTCCTCCATCACATCCTTCTCCCTCATCGGTTCGACCTGGATCAGGATAAACGCCCGAGTGTACTGTTTCATCGGTTCTGCATCTTTGAGAAACATCTACTTCCTTCCCCTTAGTGCCTATTCAGCTTCGAACGGGAATGCTCCAAATACGGTATATTAAGTCAACTCTCGTGGTCTTTCCAGACAGTGAAAACGAGCGGCAGATTCATAATAAAATAATCTAGAGATCTCCTACTGCTTATTACAGGTCGGAATTTCTTTATGATCGAGCCCGCACCACCGACTTTCAAAAAGGTCCCACTTTTGATGCAAGCCCGCGAACCAAAAACCAAAGCAAAGCTCCTCCACTGTCAGGTGATCCCTACATACAATGAGGTTGAGAACATCTCGGTTCTGGTAGAGAGAATAGAGAATCTGAGAGCGCATCTTCCGTTCGATCTGATGATTATTGTAGTGGACGACAATAGCTCCGACGGTACCGCGGACAAGGTGAAACAGCTCATGGAAAAATTTGGCAACGTCAAACTGATCCAGAGGCCGGGCTTGATGGGACTGGGCTCCGCGTACATGGATGGCTTTGCCTACTCGATTTCAAATTTCAACGCTGACTATGTCGGAGAGATGGACGCGGATCTCCAGCACCCCCCAGAAGTACTCGGCGAAATGATGAAGCGGGCCTCCGAGGGAGTCGACGTGGTTGTCGCTTCCAGATACATTCCCGGCGGCGGTTCGGCGGACTGGTCGTTTGGCAGACGACTGATCAGCAGGGGGGCTAATCTCCTGACCAGGATCTGCCTTCGAGTACCAATCAAGGATGCAACTTCGGGCTACAGACTCATTGGCCAGCGAGCGATCAAGGGGCTCTTCGAGTACCAGCTCTCCAGCAAAGGTTACTCCTTCCAAGTCGAAAGCCTATATGCGTACAAGAAACTCGGGATGACGTTTGCTGAAGTTCCCTACAAGTTTGAGACTAGAAAGGCTGGCGAAACTAAGCTAAACACCAAAGAAATCTGGCGCTTTTTCCGCACCACTGTAAAGACCGGAATTTTGGGTCTCAAGAAAAAAGAGAAAGAAGGACAAGCCCATTAAACGATCTGCTTCGGGGCTACGTCTTCCTTTGCCCTAGTGTACACGCCCTTGTATTCTGAAATGGACCTGCCGGTGCCGCCTTTCAGGGTCTTTATGATCTCGGCAAGAATCGAGAGCGCAATCTCTTCGTAGGACTGGGCTCCAATGTCTATCCCAATGGGGACCCGGATCTTTTTAAGATCCTCTACTTTGAGATTTTCCTTTTCGATAAGCTCCTTGAACAGAGCGCTCGCCCTGTGGTAGCTGCTTACGAGCCCGATGTAGGGCACATTCAACCCGGCGACAGCCCTAACAGAAGGCTCGTCATACTTGTGCTTCGTGACGATCACGATGGATGTATTTCGCCCGAACTGAATCTGATTGACGGCTTTGTCTGCGAACTCTGGTATCACTACATCAGCTTCAGGATACATTTCCTTGCTCGCTCCCGGATCGACGACGGTTACGTTGAAGTTGAGAATCTTTGCCATCCTTACGAGCGGCCCGGCGATGCTTCTTTCTCCGCCTCCACCGAAAACGACTAGGGCGGATTCCGGTACATAGGGCTCAATATAGATCTCCATGGAGCCGCCACAGTTAGCCCCAATGCCGCCCTTCTCCTCTTCTTCGAGGAGAACCGACATGGTTCGTGGTTTGCCCTCCCGGATCGCTTCCAAAGCCTGCTCAACTACAACACTCTCGGAGCAGCCTCCTCCCAGATTGCCGTGTACGATGGCGCCGTCGTTGGAAATCAAAATCTTAAAACCGATCCTTCCGGTACTCGAACCCTTCGTCCCAACCACCGTTGCGGTCGCAAAGTTCACTCCCTGCTCGGAAAGACGGGTCATTTTCTGGACAAATTCGATGGAGCTCATGATTTCAGAGCTATCCAGTTCTAGCTAATTAGCCTTCCCGAGTATCGACCGTAGAGGAGTCTCATTCGGCAGCGGAGATGATACTGCTTATCGTCCCGTGTTTAAACTCAAAATTCTCATCGGGTGAGAAATACGGGTAGATGCATGGGAGCGAGATTCCGGCCTCCCGGAAGGTGGAAATGTACTTTTGAAGCTCGTTCAGATCCGGGTTCACTGGGCAAGCTCTTCGCAGCTTTTCAGAATAATGGAGATCTTTTCCTTGAAGGGATCTGGCGGCCGCAAGAATATCTTCTGATACACCACTTCTTTCAAACATCTTGTGATACTGAGGCAACATATCATATCTCATAAATTCCGCGATCGCGAGCCTTCTCGCAGCTTCCTCGGATTCCGAAAAAAATGCCTTCATGTAGCACGCGACTTCGAGCGTCCCGCTGTACGATTTTCTCACCGCGCCCACGACAGTCGTCGCGTATTCTGGAGGGCAAAAATTCAGGATGATTCCGTCGGCTTTTCCGGCCACCTGTCTGGCAATTCCAACCCTCAGAGTGGCAACATAGCTTTCTGGAAAGTGGATCGAGCTCTCTTTGAAGCCGCTTCGGATTTCTTCGAGTCTTTGAAGCAGCGCACTGATTTTCTGTTGAGGATTCTGACCCGGTTGTCCCGTCCCGACACCCAAGAGGTAGCGGTTTTCTGAGAGCGACTGCAAGGTCCCTAAACGTCTCACAAGTTGCTGGAGATCATGTTCCAGAGGTCGGAAAACGCCGCTGCCCACTCGCAGGCCCTTACTAACTCCCAAACATGCACCACTGATTTCCACTGAGTCGAAACTGAAAGGAATGTCCGGGATGAATAGGTGCGAAACCGCAGATTGATCGATGATTTTTGCCAGCTTCACAATCTCGTGAGGGGGAATTATCTCAGGGCGAAGTGCAATAGCCGTTTTCTTCGTAGGTTCCAACTTGACTGATTAATGATCCTACCAATTCAAATCAATGTTGCGGCCAAACAGATGAAATCCTTCCAAGATCATATGAGCGAAACATTTTCAGAGATAGATTCACAAAATAGTTATTACCTGAACTCTGCACCCCGGTGCTGTTCGTTGGTTCCTTATTTTCGCTACAATCCTTTGGCTTCGGTGATTGTATGACAGTCGTCAGCGATAATCGATTTGAAGATTTGATTTCAGAGCTCTCCGGAAGTTCCAACCTGGATCGGGAGGCCTTGTTAAAATTAATTCAAGAGAAGAAGGCCAAAGTAGGTGCCGGATATTTGACTGATCAGGGTGCGTTGTTTCTTGTGGCCTCAGACCTGGGGGTGAGCGTCGACTACGATCATCAAAAGCCAGCTTCACTATCACAGCTGGAAGCCGACCAGCGGTCTGTAACGATAGTCGGAAGGTTTCTGTCACTTGGGATTCCAAAGATTTTTGCTAGAAAGGGAGATTCGACGTCAAAGGGCCTCCTTTCGAAGCTTATCATATGCGATTCAACCGGTACGGCCGTAGTGAGTCTGTGGGACAACGCCGCCGTGAAAATCCTCGATTCTGCCTTAGGCGTGAAGCCGGGGGATGTAGTGAAAATCTCTGATGCGTACACTAGGCGAGGACTTGACGGTCGAGCCGAGCTAAACGTAGGCGAGAAGGGCCACTTTGAGAATTTGCAAGATGGGGATGCAGGCACAAAAATAGACCCCATTGAAAAGCTAGTGGTTTTTCCTTCAACTATTTCTGAAGGCGGTAGATCCCTCGTGGTCAGGGGAAAGATAAGCGGTGAGCTCCGAAGATCTAGCTTTACCAAAAGTGACGGCACAACTTCCAGTTTCACCTCCTTCTCGATGGGCGACGAACTTGGAACCGGTGGCTTGACCCGGGTCGTGATATGGAACAACCCGAGCCCCGTATTTGAAAGACTCCGGGCGGGCGATGTGGTCACCCTTCTGAATGTCAGAGCAAAGATCAGCACTTTCCAAAATTCTGCCGCGCTGGAGATACATGGAGACGAGACTACCTGCGTCAAGGAATTCTACAACGAGACCCGGCTATGGATGCTTGACAAGACAAAGGAGTTCTCGTTGGGATCTCGTTCAAGCATTCCTTCTGTCGAAGAAAAGATGGAGGTAAGTCCTGCGAGGCCGCTTCCATTCATAGGAAGGGTCATCTCAAAGAGGTACTCCCCGGGCGATAGCAAGTACCATCTATTATTGCTGGATTCGCAGAAGCGAAAATTCTCGGTGACGGCAAGTGAAGAAGCAACGAAAAACTTGGGGGAAGATTTGGCAAACGACTGTCTCGTAATCTGCAAACCGGATTCGCTGGACCAAGCCACTTTTAGGGCAACCTGCACTACGGCAAACTCGGTCTCTAAGGTGGCTGCAAAGAGACCCGATATACCGTCCGCTTCGTCCCTTTTCGTCAAAGTGGAAGAGCTTCCGCGGGAAGAGGGGGCTGTCGTCTCGCTCGAATTGATCTGCCTCAGTGACCATGTAAGCAGGGAGATTCAGACCAAGGACGGTCTCGTAAAAAGAAGTGAGCTAACGGTGGCAGACCATACCGGCGAGGTTAAGGTCTTCGGCTGGAGAAATCTCTCCAAGCTCCTCGAAGACTTTTCGGCCGGGGACAAGATCATTCTGCGAGCCGTGGAGACTCAAATCTTCGAGGGAAGAAAGTTCCTGTTGCTGAAGAACTATTCGACCGTGGAAAAGAGAGCGATTTCCGGCTAGTCCTGCCAGAAGCCTCTCGTCGCAACGTAGTTCTTTTCCGCGAGGTAAATGTTCTTGTAGAACTGGTCTTCGTCTGCCGTCCTTCGGATGATCCTCGCCGCGGTATCGACGCCCACTCCAAAGCCAGACAAAATGACGATCGCTCTCTTTCCAAAGTTCTGTATCAAGCTCGAGGTCTTCCATGCACGTCTGTACTTCTTTTCCTCATCGTCGGAAAGGGGCAGCCCTTTCTTTTTCTTCTGAATAATTTTCGGGAGCTCCAAGTCAGATGCAAAAGTTTCGGTGATGAGCCTGGAACGACAGATCGGGCAGATTATCGGTTCTTTCACGTCGTTCGTTTTAACGACAGATTCGTACCGGCCGCAGCTCAGGCATAAGAGTTTGTGCCTTGAGTTGCCGAGTCGCTCCTTGACCAGATCGAGGATCGCCTTGTCCATGGTGAGGGGCATCGCCGCGAAGCTCGAAGTATACTCGAGGATGGGTTTTGCAATTTCGGAAAATTCCTCGACCTCCGCTACCCGAATGGGGATCCTACTCTCCCTTAGCTCCTCCATGATCCTCGTTGTCGAGGAAATGTCGTACTTTTCTTGAAACAGCTCCCTTAGGATCTCCTCGTAAAGCGGCGTTCCCTTGTATCTTTCCTGGATCAGCCTCGCTGCCCTGCGGTCGTACTGGGCCGTTTTATCGACGACGCCGAATTTTTTTGCCACGTACCACGTCTTCCAGTTCAGAGGGTGAGTTCCCACAATCGACGCCGTCAGGACTTCTTTCAGGTCGATGGCTTCCTTCAAACCCTCCAAAACGTGTTTTGTCTCCAGGGGCCCGTTCGTTGAAAGAATGATTCTGTAGGCATCTGACTTTGTTTCTACGAGATAACCTATCTTCGCGGATAGGAGAGTGGAAAGCATCGTCGCAAGCGTCTGGTTGATCTTCGTTCCAAAGCAAGCGTGCACGACGATCGCGGGGGACCCCTTTCGTTTCTCGATTACTACAGACTTTTCGTCGGGAATTCCGGAGAGCTGTTTCGATGCTCTCTGGAGTCGTTCCACTTGTGCCTGCGAGATCGGGTGAATGGATTCGTATTTCCCGGAAGAGATCTGTCGCCGCAGGGCACCCACTATCTGGGATGTCTCGTACTCGATAGGAATCAACTCTCCGACCCAGTACGGAATCGTGCTCAGATCCCTGAACATGGGCTCGACGAAGAGAATCTTCTTGTCGTCCTCGACCGAGACGATCCTCCAAGAATTCCCCTTCAGCACGAACGGCTTTCCGGGTTCGCCGTACTCTCCCACGAACACCTGATCGAGACGGCCGATGATTTTCTTCGTTGTAATGTCATGAACTTCGAACTGCTGAATATCTGGGATGGTAGAGAGGTTCGAGAAGTAATAGTCATAAGTCCTCTGCCCTCTGCGCTTGATCGCCTCGCCGTCGAACCGAATTATCCCCTGCGCTTCGAGAATCGAAGCTACGCTGTTGATCTCTTCTTTAGTTAGCTCCATGAAGGCGTACGATTTTCTGAAGAGATTTAGGGCATTTTCTATTTGAAAGGAGCTTTCCTCCAGAGCAAGCCCCGCGAGGTGGTGGGCCACCACGTCGAGTGGTTTCCTGTGTAAAGTGACTACCTCGAGCGAATGCTCCTCGACTCTTTCGAGAAGGGAGATACTTTCGAGCTCGTCGTCGTACTTGTTAACAATGACAGCGCCCACCGCCCGGATCCGCATCTTGTGTCTGCTCCTCCCGATCCTCTGAATCAATTTGGTCGCTTGTCTCGGGGAGCCAACCTGCACGACGAGGTTCACCGCCCCGATATCCAGGCCCAGTTCCAGAGAGGAGGTGCACACGACAATTCCAGCTTCCCCGCTCCGGAGCATTCCTTCAGTGGTCTCCCTGCTCTCCTTCGACAGCGAGCCGTGGTGGACCTCCACTGGTACCGACGGTGACTTTGCCTTCAAGACCGCGCCGAGGAACTCCGCCTCGTCTCTCGTGTTGGTGAATACGAGAGTGCTTTTATCTTCCCCTTTTTCTTCGGCGATGTAATCTAGGATTTTTTGAGCGAGCACCGTGAGGTTCCCTTCCACGAATCTTACTTTCACATCATAGCCCCGTGCTTCGGTATCGGTCACGATCGCGCATTTCTCTTGCTGTCCTACGAGGAAGCGAGCAGCTTCCTCGGGTTCGCCCACGGTGGCAGAAAGGCCCACACGCATGATTTCCGGGTGTTTGGAGATCCGCTGCAATCTCTCGAGGCTCAGGGACAGGTGGGCCCCTCTTTCGTTTCCCAAGAGCTCGTGGAGCTCGTCCACGACGACGCACTCTAGGAAGGCAAGGTGGGCTTTGAACTTGCGGCTCACGAGGAGGATGCCCAGAGTCTCGGGGGTTGTGATCAAGACATCAGGCGGAGATTCGAGCATCTTCTGTCTTGCGTACGAGCTCGTATCCCCGTGCCTAATTTCGGCGCGTAGGCCTTCAGCTGCAGCGTAGTTGATCAGCCTCTTGAAAATATCGTTGTTGAGCGCCCTCAGAGGCGTGACGTACAGCATCCTGATACCTCTCGGAAGCGACGGATCCCGCGTAAGAGCCAGTCTGGCAAAGATGGAGATCACCGCTGCTTCCGTTTTGCCGGAGCCGGTCGGGGCAACCAGCAGGGCGTTTCGCCCCCTGATCAACAAGCGGTACGATTTTTTCTGAATCGGGGTGAGTTCGGCCCAGCCTATCTCCCGATACCTTTCCTCAACATGCGTATCGAGCGTCTTGACTGAGTCAAGCGAAGTTTGCGTGGCTGATCGACCGAAGTTATGTACTAAGGTCGGAACCTAGTAATATCTTTAACCCTTTTGGCGATCGAGTCGGAAGACCCAAAGGGCCTAAGAAAATCACGTCGTGGTCGTGGCGGTGGTCTTCTTCTGCCTTCTAAGGTTGTCGTAGACGAAGATAAAGATTAGGACGCAAACGATCACAAAGAAAAAGGCGACTAGGCCCGCGGCAAAGTTGAAGAGGTCTGTAACGTCCAGAAACTGGCCGTGAAGCAGTGCGCTGATAGCGAAAGGAATCAACAGAATTGACATGCGACGGCGATACTCCTGCGGTTGCGGCCCTTGATACAAAAGAAAAGCTTTCTTTGACTCCTCAAAAGTTTATCTGAAATCCTCCAAAACAATAGGAAAGGAAAAGCAAGGGATCTGATCCAGCTTTTGACTTCCGCTCCCCGCGACAGTAAACTTCCCGAGATAGGCGATCCGGCAATATTGCTGGATCGAGTCAGGGGGCTGAAGCTGCGGTCTCCTAACGAAAGGAAGGATCTGCAAGAATCTGCATCAATAACAGGGAAGGCCTCCGCAGCTGTGAGTCTGGTCCTAAAGCCCTCGAGCAATGGTTCGCCGGAAATTCTCTTGCTGAAAAGGCAGACCTTCGAGGGCGACCCGTGGTCCGGTCAGATCTCTCTTCCCGGAGGCAGATCTAAGGAGGGGGAGACGCCTTTACGGACTGCAACAAGGGAGGCAATGGAAGAAACGCGAATTGACCTCGACAAATGCGAAGTTATCGGTGTCATGGAAGAAATCTATCCTGGAGACTTTTCCGTCAGCGTAACCCCCTTTGTTGTGATTGCTCCAGGAGAAACTACGGTCGAAATAGATCATTATGAGATCGTCGACTTTTTTTGGAGCGCCCTCAGCTACTTTTCGGATCTAGGGAACTCTTCGACTTACACCTTTTCAAGGAAGGGCGTGAGCTTTCAAACTCCGTCGTTCATCGTGATGAGAAAGTACGTAGTCTGGGGAATGACCTTGAGAATCATCCAGAACCTCCTTACGAAGCTGAAGGAAGCGTGAGGGCCCCCTCGGAGGTCTTCCACGCGCGTGCGTGCTTTAGTAATTAACTGTAAGGCCCCCCTCGGAGGCAACGCATGCGGGGGCGAGCACCGGTAAATTGGTGGATTCATTGAATATCTCTTGGCTATTGTTCGGATTCATTTGTTCATATAGCAAATTTCCCCGCGATCGCCCAACCGTGCAATCTCAGGTACGGGAGAGCTTGAAACGAGCTCTGTTTCGACACGAAGCGCCAAGGAATGCTATTGCAAGTCGTCTTTCATTGCTCTAAAAAGAAAAAGTACTTTCGCATTTCATACTATCTATAGAAACATAGGAATCGGTCTGGTGTTTTGGGCCCCACTTTTGATCTCCTTCGTTTCAAAAACTAAATGAGGGAAAAATCTTGATGAGAACGCGAACCTAAGCACGTTCGTCTGATTTAGCAAGAGTATAGCCCGTTACCTGATTCTTCGAAGGACAGGTTTTCGGGTTACTTCAAGGAGAATAGGATTGGGGATCCGTACTGATGCTACTTCCTATTTGATTAGACCCTTTTCCTCCATTGTCAATCGATTGATTGGTAATGGATTACCGACCGGCCCTCGGTTTATCGAATAAGCGGAAGCTTCCTGTTTGGAAGATCCACGACTGGACTTTCGCGCTATGGGACATTTTGAACCTTCAGCGCGTTCGTCACCGGTTCGAGGAGCTCAGACTGCGGAAAACCGACGATGGCCATTATGTCGTTACCATGTACGGCTTCCCAATGAAGCTACAACGCTATTATGCGGTAGCCGTCGTCAATGAGATGGCTTATTTCGAGGAGGATTATTGCTCCGTCATCGATCTCCGTGGAAAGACGGTTCTGGACGTGGGTTGCGGCAATGGCGAGACTGCCCTCGTGTTTCTTCAGCACGGCGCAAGAAAGGTCATCGGCATCGACAGCGATCGGGATTCCTGCAAGTTTGCCAGGTACAACAGGGACAACCTGAGTCTAAACATGGAAATAATCAACGAGCCGTTTGCACTCGAGCATCTAGACATTCCGCACGACCTGGTCAAGATGGATATCGAGGGGGGAGAAGCCCTGCTCATGAACTATCGGGGAGACCTCGGCCCCATAGTTCTGGAGGCTCACGGGGAAGCGCTGCGGCAGAAATTATCCCGGCGGTTCCATCTGAAAACGGTCAGATATCCGCACCCGGACACCTGGATACTGGCAAGCGGTTTGATTGCTGCGAATAAAAAACCCATCCCACAGACACTTCGCAACACTGCTTACGAAATCCCAATCTGACATATGAACTAGCTTTGTGTTAGATACGCCCGGGAGCAAAAGTCCTGCGTACAACGCACGATCTAAGCTGAGGAAGTGATCCATCGATCTTCAGCTCAGCTTCTAATGCCATTCCTGCGTGCCTGATGATAATGTGAACTTGTAAAAGATCGGCGTCTTCTCTAAAACATTCACGTACGCGTTACTATGAATAAAAAGCTGGATGGCCTTCTTCCCGTTTCTCGCATCGAACTTTAGAGCGTAGCTCTCGCCCCTTGAAAGAGCGAGAAGATCGAAAGAAAAGTGATTTCAGATCAGGCGGACGGGACAGGTTCTTTGTACTTCAGAGCTAGTTCTTCGCTCCACGGAAACCAGATGAAGTGGTTGGCTTTGCCCACGTTGCGGTCCTGCTCCTTCAATTCCCCGCGGAGGTACATGTCTCCGATGAAGATCAGTTTCGATTTTCCTCCCGGGGCTTTTTCAGAGTTCTTGACATCCTTGATTTTCATGTATGACGATCTGTGCCAGTTGTTACTCCTAACTATGAACGGCACAGCCTTACCTTTCTCCATCCAAATCTGGGAGACCGTCTTCATATTCTCGTCGTACTTGAAAACTGACTTGAAGCACCCGTCGCAAAAGTATGTAGTCTTTTTCTTGTAGGAAATGCTTGCCGCCTTCTCCCTTGAAACCACATCGCCGCATCTTTGACACCTAATGGTGGAGGTGGCGCTGGAAACCGAGTCCGGCTCAATTGCAACGACCCTGCTCATTGGGAGTACGCGCGAAGGGGTTGGAAGATCGCTTTCTTAACGTTTCCATCCCAAGGATATCGCCAGGGCCGGAATGACAACAGATAAAAAGTTGGATCTTAACCATTGAAAAACGAGCATGCGATCCGAGGCGGTGGTTGCCCTTTTCACGATTCTCGTCATCGCGATCGGAGTCTCAATTTCGGCAGCAGCGGCGTCCACCCACGGTGTCGCCGCGACCACTTACACGACGATCCTTATCGGGTTCGGCGTCTCAATTACTGTGGGATTCGCCATCGCCGGCCTTATCATGAATGGGAAAACCAAAAAGACTCGACAGCTTCCCTGAAACCTCTTGCGTGTCGAATTACACTCGCTATCCCGTTTTGTCGGAATCCGCGGGTTCTTTTGATAATTCCTAGGAGTTATTTCTAGATAGGGTTTCAAAAGCTTTGAGCCTCACGGCTGCCCCAATCGTCTTCCACCGCCCCAAAAATAGGCATGTAACGACATTCTGCATATTAGTTTAAGAACGGTCAAATCTTTCCTTGTCCAGCTCGCCCGAGGTTTTGGTTGCAGGTGTCTTGCTTGAACGAACGCTCCCTCGATCTCAGACACGTGTCGGAGTTTTCTAAGATAGTTAGCAGTCATGACTGGGTTTTGGCACACTTTGACGATTTCGGGGAAAGCGGACTCGTTGTCAGGTACAGCTGCCAGAAGTGCAAAAAGGAATGGACGACTTTCCTGCTGGATCCAGAGGGCGTGAAGAAGCTGCGCTACTGAAAAAAGAAGAGAACTTTAGAATTGCACTGAAATTTCTGCAGAGTTATTCTTCGGACAAATTTCGTCGGAAGAAAAGCTAAAGCTGGATCTTTGATTTTGAATGAGGTTGTTTTAAAGAAAACGTACGAAAGAAGGTGAGGCTTCGAGAATGAACAGAATCGGTGAAATTGCCCGTTTAAGGCGCTACCCGGTGAAGAGCATGAGGGGCGAGGATTTGACCGAGGCCCAGGTTGAGTCGTACGGTTTACTGGGCGACAGAATTTACGCCTACGTTCTCGATGATGCTCCCAATCCACGCTTCCCTTGGATGACCGCCAGACAGGCAGCTGAAATGCTCCTTTACATACCGACTTATCTTCCTGGCGACGAAATTCAGGTTCAATCTCCCGACGGAAAAAAGTACTCAATTACAAACGGGGAGCTCGAGGAGCGCCTGGAAGCAAAGTACGGCTGCCAAATTTCTCTGAAGCATCGAGAAAGCGGGTGTCACGACTCCAAGGCGATTTCCGTTCTAGGACTGCAGAGCATCAGGAAACTGCATGAAGAGACAGGGATTGACGAGCTTGCTCCCGAGCGGTTCCGGGCGAATATCTACGTGAGCTGGGACGCTGACGAGCCGTTTTTGGAGGACGAACTGATAGGAAGGGAAGTTCAAATAGGCGAACGCGAAGTCCGGTTGAAAATTGTAAAGAAGGACTCGCGGTGTATCATCCCTACGCTGGACCCTTCGACAACCCAGGCTTTTCCGGAGATTCTCGAGACAATAAAGTCAAACCACGGCGGATGCTTTGGAGTGTATGCCGAAGTAGCTTCGAAAGGAAAGATCTCAAAAGGTGACCCTATTACTCTCTGCTAGCTCCTAGGCTTTTTCCTTCTTCCGGCTGGATCTTCTTTTATCAGAGGGCGCGGCATCATCATCCCGACGACCCAGTTTGGCCTGTCAACGATCTCATGAGTGCGCAGCTCTCCCGCGACCGAGCAGAGCATGTAGGCCTGCTCCCTCGTAATTTCGAGGTTTTCCTGGAGGAAGGTAATCATGGCCCGAAGCGCTTGCTTCGTCGCCTCCATCAGGTCCGGAGAAATGCCCGTCGTTCCGAAGTAACCGCTCCTCGGCCCAAATAGCGGCTTGGAATAGTAGCACGGCGTCTGCAGGTTAACGTGCTTCTTCAGGTCGAAGGTGATGGTGACTTCTCCCGGACACTCGATCGCGCTGACACAGACCTCGCCGTCTCCCTGCGCCGCGTGGACGTCAGTGGTCGAAAAAAGGGCACCCTCGGTCCAGACAGGAATCAGCACTCTGGAGCCGCTGGTGAGGTGCCGGATGTCCATGTTCCCCCCGTGCTTGCCAGGCGGCATGACGTCAAAGTAACCTTCTTCAGGCGGAGCTACTCCAAGCACGCCGCAGAAGGGATTCATCGGGATCGGGATACGCTTCACGAAATTCGCGTACCTGCGCCCGGTTCCGCGCAGGTTCCAGATATAGAGTTCCGGAGTTGTGAACTCCTCCAAGAGACCGAGACCTGGCATGATGGCAGTCCAGCCCCAATTCCCCGGTCTAACCGATTCGACCTCGACGACGAGAGCATCTCCCGGCTCGGCCCCCTGCACGTAAACAGGCCCCGCGAGTGGGTAAAGTTTGGAGCTATCCATTTTCATGAGATCTCCCACCTTCG
>JASHPQ010000114.1 GCA_030037995.1 Nitrososphaerales archaeon
CGGCGTAAGGTTGAGCAGCGGTAAGACGTACTCTGTCAAGGTAGTCGTCTCAAATGCCGATCCAAAAAGAACGTTCTTGAATTTAGTTGGAACGGATCATCTCGATAGACAGTTTGTCTCGTAAATACGAAATTTGAAGTCAACCGTTTCGTCGATCAAGTTCCACGCCGCCTTGAGAGGATTACCCTCCTTCAGTCGTCATTTCAAAAATGGGACGGCTCCGCGGATGGGCGTTACTTGGATAGCACCGAGCGTCGATTACGTAAGAAACTCCTGGCACGACATGCAAGACCACCGCCTTCCTGCCGCCCCTATCATGGAAGTACAGACCCCCACAACGTACGATAGTTCACTCGCGCCACCCGGTAAGCACACCCTCTCCGTGTGGTGTCCGTACGCCCCGCCCCATCTGAAGGACGATGCATGGTCTAACAATAATTTGCGGGAGAAGGAGGCTGAAGTGATAATTGAAAATCTCTCCGACTACCTGCCTGAGCTGAGACAGTTGATAATTGTCTCAAAGCTATTGACTCCTCTGGACATAGAGGAGAGGATCTCCCTTACTGATGGAAATATCCGGCATATCGATATGACGCCCTCGCAGCTTTTTTCCTCGAGGCCTCTGGCTGGTTGGTCTTCGTACCGTACTCCAATCAAGGGACTCTATCTGTGCGGGGCTGGTACGCATCCGGGGGGTGAGGTAACCGGCGCGCCGGGACACAATGCCGCGGCTGCAGTTTTGCAAGATCTCCGTTCTAACTTGTAACCAGATATTCTAATAACAGGAGCTCCGCATGGAAGCTCCTCGGCAAGTCATGCTGCAGAGTCCACAGGCGCGCACCACTGAGAAATCAAGGAGGCTTTTCGAGAGAGCCAACAAATATCTCGTAGAAGGAGTGAGCTCCCCTTCTCGTTCGACGGCAAATTACAAACCCTACCCCATTTTCATGAAGCGAGGCCACGGATCTAAAATCTACGATGTCGATGGCAACGAGTACATCGATTTCATGATGGCGTACGGCGCGCTCAGCTTAGGGCATGCATATCCGAAGATCGTCGATGTAGTAAAACGCACCATCGAGGAGGAAGGCTCTCACTTTGCGACGGCTTCCGAGATCGAGGCAGACGTCGCCGAGACGATGTGTCATAAGTTCCCTGACGTGGAAAAAGTGCGATTTACCAACACCGGCACCGAGGCAGTGATGGCTGCAGTAAGGGTTGCGCGAGCTTTTACAGGGAGGAAAAAAATAATCAAGTTCGAGGGAGCTTACCATGGATGGTACGACGACCTGTGCGTATCGGCCCATGCAAGGCCTCCAGATAATTTAGGGTATTACAACGATCCTATAAAGAATATCGAGAGTTCTGGCATACCCGACGAGGCTTTTGTAAATACCATGGTCGTGCCCTGGAATGATTCTGACATTCTCGAAAGAAAGATCAGCGAGCAAAAGGGGGAGATTGCCGCTGTCCTGATCGAACCAATAATGTGTAACATGGGGGTGCTTCTCCCAAAGGAGGGGTACCTTCAGACGGTCAGGGAAATCACCGAGAAAAGTGACATACTCTTCATCATAGACGAGGTCAACACCGTCGTGAAGCTCGCCCTTGCGGGAGCGCACGAGTTCTACGACATTGATTGCGATATGTCCACGTACGGCAAGGCCCTGGGTGCAGGATTCCCCATAGCTGCGATCGGCGGAAGATCCGATATCATGGATACGATGCGGTGGGGAGGGGCATTACACTACGGGGCGCAAAACGCGAATAATCTTGGACTGAATATCGTGAAGGTGAACTTGGAAGAGTTCCAGAAGCCAAGGATGTACCAGAAGCTTTTCGCACTCTCGCAAAAGTTGAAGGATGGCATCAAGGAATGCCTGGACAGGGCAGTCGTGTCAGGAATCGTTCAGGGCGAGGGGCCGATCTTCCAGATTTTCTTTACTGAAAAGAAGAGTATCCAAAACTATCGGGAGTTCTGCGCATACGTGGACCGGGACATTTATCCAAAATTCGTCTACAGGTTGTTCGAAAGAGGCATTTACACCAGTCCCTCCGCAAGTCTCCACTGGACGGTTTCTCCAGTTCATACTAGCGAAGAGATTGATGCGACATTGAAAGCGGTCGCCGATGCACTGAGGGCTGTTAAGAGCACTTAGGGCAGAAGAAAAGCCCCGAGTGCTCAGACGAAAGTTACTGTGTTGAAGAGGGGCAGCTGGTCATACCCGGTCCAAGTCGGGTCTAGATAGAAGCTCTTGATCACGCTCTTCAAGTAGACCATGGACCCTGCGCCGTACCACAAGCCGCCCACTCCCCACCAAGCGTAGGGAGCATCGCTGTAGATCTGTGCTTGAGCCTTCGCGCAGATTGACTGGATCTGGGAAATGTTCTCGTTCGAAGTCAGCTCATTGACGCAAGACTGCACCGTCGGGTTGTAGTAAATTGCCTGGTTATCTATGGGGGAAGTGTTACTCACAAAGTCAATCCAATAGTCCGCTGGCGTGAGCCCCAGTGGTGCCGCCACGATCCCCGCGAGCTGAGAGATGCTGCCTACTTGAGACGGATCTTGCATTTCCGTACTGTAGCCATTGCAGAGTATAGCGCACCAGTTGCTCCCGGTCATGACAACCAAATTGACGTTTATGCCAATCGCTGCAAGATCAGATTGAACTATCTCCGAACTCGCAGTACAGAATCCGCAATTTTCATCGATTGGAAAAGTCAGAGTTGGAAAGTTACTGACATTCACCTTAGCTGCCGTCAGATCTGCCTCCGCGAGTGTGACGTTATACTGGTACGGGGCGAAATTGCCGAGGTCGTAAAATTGCGGCCATGCAGGATACTCCGGTCCAACCCATGGAGAAACCTGCCCGTAAAAGATGGTGCTGTCGATGTCAGAGTAGTTTATCGCGTGAACTATAGCCTGCCTGACAAGCGTGATATTCGTCGGATAGATCTGAGTATTTAGGGCAAGCCCCAGTGTCAGGCCCGATTCCGGTGGCAATACAGTGTAACCAAATTTGTTCGGATTTGCTGTCACAAGATTCCAATTTGTCTGGAATACAGGAGAGATGTCCGCTGCTCCGGTGGAGAGATCGGTGTATCTTGAGATATCGTCAGGTCGATTGTTGATGAGAACGTTTGGTACATGCCCCGGATCGAGCGCCGGGTTTGCCGCGATCGTAGCTTGGCTGAGGCTCTTGCCCCAATAAGTTGGATTCTGGGAAAGCTTGATGAATTCATTTTCCGCAACCTGGGTGAACATGTACGGCCCCGTCCCGGGGATGGGGTTTTGATTGAAGAAGGTATTAATGGAGGTTGGAGTACCGAAGCCACCATTCTTGAGCACAAAATTCACGTCAAAAATTAATCCGACAGTCGATACTAAAGTTCCGGGAAACCAGACAAAGGGATTGCTAAGCCGGAACACTATCTGATTTGGGTTCGGGGCATAGATAGGCCAAGACTCGTTGGACATTAGCGCGATCGCCTGCGGCGACGGCGAGTTCAGTCCGCTTTGGTTTAGGAGGGAAATTGTTGCAGGTCCAAAGTCAACGTTGGACATGTTGAATATCGGAAAACCGTTGAGCCAAGTCGAGGCATTGTCCGTGAGGTAGTAAAATCCGTACATCTCGGCCCACACCTCGTATGAATTGAAAGGATCTCCATTGGAGAAAGTGACCTTCGGCTGTAGATTGAAAACGTACGTGGTTCCGTTCGCGGATACGGTCCAGTTCTGCGCGAGGCCGGGCAAGAACTGAATCGAGCCTTGAATAAAATCTGAAGTCAGATTTGCGGTGACGAGCGGTTGGTACACGGAGTACATACCAACGTCTGGATAGGGAGAATCTTCCCACGCCTCGAGCTGGTTCAAGTCTCCTATCGGCCACTCCGAAGTATCGACAACCAGAGTGCTTGGAGTGGAAATCGTCGATGTGGTTGACGAACTGGTCGAAGGAGAGCTGCTGGTGCTCAAAGAGGAGGAAGAAGGTGTCGCAACAGAAGTGGATGTAGAAGTCGAGATGAGAGATGTGGAGGATGAGGAAGACGTCGGCGTTAGAGTACTGCTTGTTTGGGAGGTCGTCATAATGGATGATGTCGTCGATCTCAGGAGAAGAATCGAGGAACCGACCGCGACAACCAAAATTATTATGATGATTATTACTGCGGCAGACCTTGCGATGGCAGACGTGGACACGTGGATTTCAAATCTCTCACGCCAAGAGCAGGAAATTTAAGTTTTTTACGATCTGATTCGGATCTAAAATGAAGACGAGTTGAAGATTTGTTTTCCATAATAACGACTGAAAATGTCATTTTGAATTATCTCGAATTACAAGCGATCCAACACCTGATTCTTTAGGCATTGATTTAATAGCAAAATTTGGAAGGCGAAAGAAAAAGCGAGCAAAGTTTGCTAGAACGGTTGGTTTCTCTCAGAAGTGCGAAGTTACTTCGTCTGATACGCGAGAAAGATTTTGACGGTTTGTTATTAACAAGAATCGAAAATGTTCGCTACGCATCCGGATTCAGACCGGTCTACAGCCAATGGTTTCGCGATTCGTATGTTGCAGTACTGAGTTCTAGCGGAGACCTTACTCTTCTCGTAACGAACGGAGACCTGGAGCGCTCTCGCAGAACAATGCCATGGGTCAATCGCTTACTTCCTCTGGATTCTCGAAGAGTTGAATTAATCGACAAAACTCTGCGAGAACAATTCGGTGCCGAATCGAGAATTGGCTATGATGTCTTGGATGCCGAGACTTTTTCCAAATTGACTACATCGCTCCCCAAAGCAGAATTATTCGCAGTAGCCAGCGAAATCTCGAAAATTAGGGCTGTCAAGCTGCCGGAAGAAGTCAAAGTTATGAGGAGAGGAGCGAAAATTACAGAGGAAGCCATTGAACTTGCAACCAGAAAGGCCAGAGAAGGGATGAAAGAGTGCGAGTTGTCAGCTCTCGCCGAATCAGAGGCAAGGGGTTTAGGCGCAGAAGGTGTAGCCTGGAGTTTTGCGACTTTCTCCGGAGTTCATGCGGGCCTTATGTACAGATATGATACTACCAAGCTTCTAAAGAACGGTGATTTGCTGATTCTAGGCTATGCAACTACCTTTGAAGGATACAATACCGACATTACCACAACCACTGTTGTAGGAGAGTCACCATCCAAAGATCAAAAAAGGCACTTTGCGCTTGTATACGAGGCATACCAAACTGCTCTTGAATTAGCTATCGAGGGCACGAGAACCCAAACCATAAGTGAGAATGCGGCCGAGGTCATCGACCATCATGGCATCAAAAAGGCGAATTCATTTACCAGCTTTCAACCTCTCTTGCACGGCCTCGGAATGAACGTGTACGAACCGCCTCTTTCACCTGATCCAAACCGGCGAGAACCCGATTATACACTGGCGAGCGGAAATGTTCTAGCAATTGAACCGGCAATAGCGTTCTTTGACAGGCCTTCGCTAGGCGGCATCAGAATGGGGGAGACTATTCTGATCGGAAAAGGTAAGCCCGTTGTCTTGGGAAGGATGCCCCAGCGACCCATCTCGATATTCTCCGCCAAATAGTAATGAAACATTTCAGACTCCTTTGGTCGTTGTCATTCTCGAGCTGCATTATCCGATCGTTGCGACTCCTTGATATTTGCTCTTGATCAGGTTTCCCTCCCTGAATCGCTTTTTCTTGAAGATGCTTATGTCGTAATCCTTGAAACTCTCGCCAGAGACCATCGTCGACATCATTCTGCCAAACTCGGGGCATAATTTGAAGCCGTGCCCGCTGAGTCCAACAAGACAGTAAAGATTCTCGAATCCCTGGTCCGAAAAATCGTCTATAACTGGCTGTTCATCTGGCGTGTTGTCATACAATCCTGTGAAGGTTGTTGCTAGCTTCCCTTTTGACGACATTATCGGAAATGCTTCTGCAACTCGGCTGGAGAACGTTGAGACTTCGTCGAATGATACATTGCTGTCATAGCTATCCGGATCGACTTGTCCTCCCAACGTTTCTAAACTAGATACGTTCAAGTCGAATTCTCCTTCTGGCTTGAATGCGGCGCTTCTTGGAAAGTCAAATAAAATCGGCCTTGTTCCGGAATACTCCGATGGACGCCGAAACATACAGACGGCATGCCTCACCGGATGAATGGGAATGGTGTCCAAGTTGAGCATCCTTGCAAACCGATTGAACCAAACTCCTGTTGCCAAAACGACCTTCTTGGCATTTATTGATCCGCTGGAAGTTTCGATATAAAAACCGGCTGAAAGTTTTCTAATCTGTGTTACTTCTGTGTTTGTTAACACTTTGCATCCCAGCTCCACGGCCGCAGAAGCAAAAGAACTTGCAGTGGTCGAGGGTTCAGCGTAGCCGGCGTCCGGTTCATACACGATCGCCGAGTATGCGCTGGGATCGAGCTGTGGTTCTACTCTTTTTGCTTCGTCGCGATCTATCATCCTCGAGTCTATTCCGAGTTGCCCATGCATTACGTGATTCTCTTTCAGACCACGTTCCGAGTTTACATCAGCCCCGACGATCAGCCCAGTTTGTTTGAAGCCGGAATGATGTCCTTCGACTTCGCGTGAAAAGTTTTGAAAGAACTTGTAGCTCCTTACCGCCATCGTAACAAGGGTTGGATTGCTATAATGAGTTCTGATGATCGCGGCGGACTTACTCGTTTGACCCGGAGCGACCTGCTGACCGCGCTCGACCAGCATGCTTTCAAGTGCGCCTCGTTTCGCTAGGTGGTAGAGAATGCTTGTTCCGGTCGAGCCACCTCCTATAACAAGGATCTCAGTCTTTCGCTCCATACGCATTCCCGCTTCATTCTACTTCGTAGAATTACTCGCACACTATTATCTAGGTTCCTCCGAAAGCGAGAGATTCCTTCTTGAGATTCTTCGGGATCTCGGCGTAGACGTCCTCGATGAGAGTTTCTTCTGACGGAGGCGGAATATTTTCTGTGGATCTGACCGCTGAATTGATTTGATCTTGTACCCCGTCAAAGAGTTTCTT
>JASHPQ010000115.1 GCA_030037995.1 Nitrososphaerales archaeon
CGGGATGATATCTCAAGATTGGAGCGGTCACGCCGGTCCCGACCGGTACGGCCTTGGTTCTCTCCAGAAGAGAGGATATCCAGATCCAAGCTTGCGTTTCTGTTGCCCCTGTGTGAAACCAAGGATGAAAATGATCCGAGGCCCAGATCGCGGTAAAACCGGCTCTATCAGCCATTACTCCGTAGTCAAGCATTGAAATAGGATCTGCTATGTCTAGATTGCAAGAATAGCTAATTGCATTTCTCTTTATCATTGTGTCCGGCATTACAAGGCCAACTGTTAACGGGCGAAATATAACCCTTGATCTAGATAATCACACATTGACAGACTGGGGGGACTCCATTCGTAATTCTGGTAGGCAGTATCTCAGAATTCAATACGCATTCTTGCGGGTGCTTCTACATATCATATCTGACAAATCGCCCGACAAATAAAGAATTTCAGAAAATATTCCCCGGACACGAAACGCCGGAAACAGCAACTTATTTCTGAAATTGTCGAAGTAGCTAGTTTATGGATTCTGGAGCTGCCTTTATCTTGACCTTCGCAGCCGCATCAGGCAAAGTCCGATATAAAGATCAGAACGATCTCGAAGGGGTTGGGGACGCCGGGAGCCGGATTCGAACCGACGAGGCCGTAGAACGGCCACGGGCTGTCCTTTGCACATCGCGAACTGGAACTCAAGGCCTGCGCTCCAAGAAGGAGTTGAGACAAACTCCCTTACCTGAAACCGCGCAATAGTCCACTCTGCCTTCAGGTCTTTTCACATAGAAAAAATCCCGGCAAGCAAACGATGTTAGCTAGCCTTTATCCCGGCGGTTGACGCTGTTTACCGAACCTCCAAAAGCAGGCTTAAAATCGTTTGTCAGCATATGATTGCATCTGGTTCCTTCTTCGAATATGAGCAGCGGAGAAAGCGGGATAATTCGGGGAAATTCATTTTGAGCGAGGGGTCACGGGGCTTTAGATTCCTGGAGCATATGACCGATGCTGAGATTGAAGCCTATGGCAGGACTATCGACGAGGCGTTTGAAAACGCGGGCAGGGCTGTTGAGGATCTGATGGTGGATGTTGGCTCGGTCAGCCCAGTTGACTCCAAGCAGCTGGAGCTCCGAGCAAACGATCTGGACTCACTACTCTATCAGTGGATTGAATCCCTGATTTCACTCGAAGACAGCGAAGGACTGCTTTTTTCGCGGTTCAGCTGCAAGATTTCGAAAACCTCACAGAGAGAGTACACTCTTTTGGCCAAATTAGCAGGGGAAACATTCAATCCCGATAAGCACGAACAAAAGACTGCAATCAAGGCACCTACGTTTCACGACATGCAAATTTCGGAAATGGAGGGCCGAGTGACGATGAGATTCCTCGTAGACCTGTAACATTAATAACAGGATCTTAGTACCCTTGCGATCGCCATGTCGAGAGTTGTTGAGCTGTCCTCCAAGAATTTTGATAAACTGCTAAACTCTTCAAAGAAGGTATTCGTAGATTTTTGGGCGCCATGGTGCGTCCCGTGCCTGCGCATGAATCCGGTGGTAGAAAAACTGGCCGACAGACACTCTTCAATCACTTTCGCAAAGTTGAATGTGGACGACAACCAGGAGATTGCAAATAGATTCCACATCTCCTCCATCCCGGCCTACTTGATGTTTAATGATGCCACTCCCGCTTCCAGCAAAATCGGGGCCACAACCGAGGCCGATCTGGAGCGGTGGCTAGACGACAGATCAATTTAAGAGTTCTTGGCCGGTTTTTTACCGGTGATTGGATCAGCACTCCACAGGGATAATGCCCGATAGGATCTCAGTAATCGGCTTCGGGTTAATGGGCGCCCAGATAAGTCAGGTGCTCTCATTCTCTGGTTTCAAAGTCACTGCCTACGATGTAAGTGAAAATCTCCTTTCCAAGGGCATTGACCTGATCAAAGGCGGAAGGTACGGCCTGGAGGTTTCTGCAAGCAAATCGCGCATATCCCCTGAGGAAGCTGTCAGCGTCTTATCGAGAATTTCTACGACCACCTCAATGGAAAATGCCCTTGATCACGCTCAATTCGTGCTAGAAGCTGCTGTCGAGGATCTAAAAGTGAAGCAGAAAATTTTCAGAGAAGCAAGTGTGCGCGCTAACCCTGACGCAGTACTAGCAACGAACACTTCTACCTTGAGCATTTCTCGGATCGGTGAGGGCCTGAAACCAAAGGTTAGACCTAGACTTGCAGGAATGCACTTTTTCAATCCGCCGCAGGTCATGAAGCTAGTCGAGATTGTGAAGACGAAAAAAACTTCGAACGAGACCGTCTCGAGGATTCGGGCCGTTGCAAGCGAGCTGGGCAAAACGTCGGTGCTGGTCTTGGACTATCCTGGATTTGTGGCAAACCGCATTGGGATTTCCGTCTTTGCCGAGGCGAGCGACCTGCTGGAGCGAGGGATAGCAAATATCCGCGATATCGATCTGGGCATGAGGCTCGGATACGGCTATCCGCTGGGCCCTTTCGAGTTAGGCGATCTCGTGGGACTGGATGCGAGGCTGCGAAACATGAAGGCGCTATATGCGCAGACAAAAGAGGAAAGATTCCGTCCCCCAAAAATTCTGCGACGGCTGGTTTCCCAAGGGTACTTGGGAGATCCGAAGACAAAGCCGGGGAGCAAGGGAGGGTACTACGACTACTTCGGGTTGAAGAGGCCCTCCGAAGGTTGATGCTGCTCGATTCACTTCGCGTGCTAGAAGTGAGCCACGCTGTTGCCGGTCCCACGGCTGCTCAAGTCTTAGCGGATTATGGTGCCCAGGTCATGAAGATCGAGAAACCTGGAGAAGGAGACATTTTCCGTGACGTCCCCGGAATGGGATCTACCATGTTCCTCGCGGTGAACAGAGGAAAAAAGAGCGTGGCTCTCAACTTGAAGACACGTGAGGGACTGAAGATCTTCTATGATCTCGTACGAAAAAGTGATGTAGTTATCGAGAACTTGGGACCAGGAGTCGCTGAAGGCATCGGGATCTCTTACAGGAGGATCAAAAAGGCAAATCCAAAGACAATTTACTGCAAGATTGAAAGCTTCGGAAAGGGGCCGTACGAAAAGACTCCTGCCTTCGATCCGATACTTCAAGCCGCCGTAGGAATAATGTCTACCACCGGGTTCCCGCCGGACCATTTTGCAAGAGCAGGCGTGTCCATTGTAGACATGAGCACGGGACTCCAGGCAGCTGCAGGAATCCTCGCGCTCCTCTTTCAGAGGGAGAAAGTGGGGCTCGGTGCGGAGCTTAAGGTTTCTCTCTATGACGCAGCCACTTACTTCATGTCCTATTGGATTGCGATGTACGACCTTTTCGGAAGGGACACTTCACCACTGGGATCGGGTCACATCTTCGGGTCCCCGTACAATCTTTTCAAAACAGTGGATAGCTACGTGTACATCGCAATTGCCAGCGATGGTCACTGGAAAGCATTTTGCTCCCAACTTGGGTTCGTGGATCTCTTAGAACAGGGAAGGTTTCGACACGCAGCGGACAGAGTACGATTGAAAAAGACCCTCGAGCGGGCAGTAGCACGCCGTCTTGCCAAGATGACAATCAACCAGATCGAGCTTCAGCTGCGCAACTCAGGAGTCCCGTTTGGGAGGTTCAACACGGTCCATTCTCTGATCAATGATCCTCACTTCCTCGGAAGAGGCCTTCTGAAGCGTTACCGATACGCCGGAAAGAAATATCGGACGACAGTAAATCCATCCGTGATCGACGGACGCCGATCGTACGCCGAAGAAGACCCACCCAGAGTAGGCGAGGACAGTGACAGCGTGCTCCGCTCCGTTTTGCGATTGAAGAAGAAAGAACTGAATAGCCTAAGATCTAGAGGCATTGTAGTCTAACTCCCATACATGTGTCTTGCCATCTCGCTTAAATCAACGAGAGCGAAAATGACGGATCCAGTTGGGCATACCTTTGTCCGCGGAGAATGAAATCATACTAGCGCAGGAGCAAGGCGTTGAGGTAAAAGATAACGTTTCCGGAAAGATGAAAAATATCGTCGGCAGCCTCATTTTGACTGATAAACGATTAATTTTCGTCGAAGCGAACAAGGAGGAGGATCTCGATATTGGCAGCGGCCCGCTTTCCAAAAGATCCGCTACAGTTCGTTACGCCGATGTCGATGACCTGGAAGAAGTTCTTTCGAACGCAAACAACTTGTTGATTCCTTTAGGTTCGATCGTAAAGGCTTCGGGTTCCGAAGGCATTCTGCATCCTCCCGAGCTGAAGGTGATGTGGAAAGCAAACAGCGGTCAGGTAAATCAAGCCGTATTCACCGAGGAGCTAATAGGCGCCAGAAAAAAGGATCTGAAAGACTGGGCTAAAACAATCCAGGGTCTCAGAGACGGAACTATTAAGATTCAGAAACTTTCATCCCCGATTCCTGGAATAGAATCGCTGGAAGGAAAAATCCTTCACGTTCTGGGAGACTTGCAACAGAAGGGAGTCTTCGAGATCGAGCAGGAGACAGAGTCGGAGTTCAAAATAGATCTCGATCCCGAGGCTGTCGAAGTGGCATGCGAAAAGCTCGCTTCACTCGGCTTCCTGGACAGAAACCCTGACCCGAGCGGCGAAGTCTTCTATCGGAAGCGATCGCCGCTTGGAGAAGACGATCTCTCAACTTGAGGGGATAGGCTTTGTCCGCGAAAAGTTCCCAGTATAATAACATTACAGTGGAGATAGAGGAAGACATAGGTCTGATCTTCCTGAATCGACCAAGCGCCCTAAATGCTCTATCGTCGGGACTGATGACCGAGCTCTTGAAAGCTCTTAACGAGTTCCAGGCCGACGAGCGAATCAAATGCATCGTGATCTCCGGGAGCGAGAAGGTGTTTTCCGCAGGTGCCGATATCAGGGAGATGTCAAACTGGACCCCGGCGGAGGCGCTAAGGCAGAACAATTTGGGGCGCTTTGACTTATTGAAAAGGATCTCAAAGCCCTTAATCGCCGCTGTGAGCGGTTACGCGCTGGGCGGCGGCCTAGAACTAGCGATGGCGTGCGATATCATAGTGGCTGCCGAAGACGCAAAGGTGGGGCAGCCCGAGATAAACATCGGAGTGTTCCCTGGCGCGGGGGGAACGCAACGATTGACGAGGACGGTTGGCAAATACAAGGCTATGGAGATGATCTTAACGGGCAACATCATTGGCGCGAAAGAAGCTCACGGACGCGGTCTCGTCAGCAGGGTGGTACCAAACGAGCTTTATCTCATTGAGGCGAAAAGACTAGCTCATGAGATCGCCTCGAAATCGCCGCTCGCGGTCAGCGTCGCCAAGGAAGCCGTTTTGAAGGCGTACGAATCCAACCTGACGGATGGACTGGAGTTTGAGCGGCGTAACTTTTACCTCATGATGTCCAGCGAGGATAAGCAAGAGGGCATGAAAGCCTTTTTGGAGAAAAGAAAGCCCCACTACAGCGGTAAGTAGATCTGTTGAGCTCCTCGCAAGAATCTGTTATGGTCCGGAGGGAAAATGGCGTCTCATGGATCACACTGAACAGACCGGAGGTTTTGAATGCATGTGACCTTCCTACCTTGAAAAAATTGGCGACCGCTCTCAAAGAAGTGGAGGCGGACAAATTGGCGAGATGCGTCGTGATCACAGGAAGCGGCCGAGGGTTCTGCGCCGGCGCGGATCTCCAATCGATCAGGCAAAGGAGGGCTACTGACAGGATTTCGCTTTATGATGATCTCCTCGAGGGGTTCAATCCAGTAGCCTCCAAAATCTTCAACATGGACAAGCCCGTGGTCGCGATGGTAAACGGAGTCGCCGCCGGGGCCGGGATGGGGATCGCTTTTGCCTGCGACCTCCGGATTATGAGCGAAAATGCGAAATTCGTCGAGTCGTTTGCAAAGGTTGGATTAGTTCCTGACACGGGCGCGACGTATACGATGCCACGCCTCCTCGGCCTAACCAAGGCGATGGAGCTCGCCTTCTCCGGGGAGGGCATTGATGCGAAAGAAGCGGAGAGGCTCGGCGTGGTTACCAAAGTCGTTCCCTCAAACATGCTGGAAAGCGAAACAAGGGCTCTCACAGAAAGGCTCGCCAGGGGCCCAAAGGGGATCGGTCTTACAAAGCGAGCGATCCACAAGGCGCTTTCTCTTGATTTTGATGCCGCTCTAGAATACGAGGCCCAAATTCAGGCGGTCGCGGGATCCAGCGAGGATCACGAGGAAGGAATTAGGGCGTTTCTTGAAAAGAGGCCCCCGAAATTCACTGGAAATTGAAAGAAGGACTGTCTATAACGGGAGCGGAAAGCTTCGATCAAAAACTATATTGTAGTTAGGCGCTATCGCAAGAAATTTATTCTCAGATTACTTCATTTTATTCAGTAAAAGATCTGTAGCTTCTATTGGTGATTGGGATCAGATTCAGTAAACTCTTTTATCTGATGACATGGATTTTTCAAGGTATCTGGGAGAATGTCAGAGAGCAATCCAGATTATTCCAAAGACCCGCCTCCGATCGACCTGCCGAACATCTACCCCGTGGAGTGGACTGTCGACACACCTAAGCTGGGCGATCTCTATGAGAGGGCAAAAAAAGAGACGTGGAATCCCTCATCTATCGACTGGGAATCCGTAGATCCCAAGGATTATGACGACAGACAGACAACCGCGATGGCTTACTGGTGGGCTCTACTCGCCAACTTCGA
This sequence comes from Nitrososphaerales archaeon, assembly GCA_030037995.1. GTDB lineage: Archaea > Thermoproteota > Nitrososphaeria > Nitrososphaerales > CADDZS01 > DATLTL01. The sequence continues at coordinate 6,679 of JASHPQ010000115.1, forward strand.
GAATTCCGGGCCGCCGGTATTTGCAAAGGCCATGATCCACACTTTTGAGATCCACGAGCAGGATCCCGTGAAAAAGATGTTTGCTTCGATCGTCATGGACGAATGCCGCCACGACGAGTGCTGCATGAGGGCTTGCAACCGCGTCTGCCCATACTTTTTGCAGGGATGGAAACCCAAGACTACATTCGATGAAGAGGCGCTTCGAAACATAAAGTGGGTGTACTACAACGGGGCCAGGTACTGGCGCGGGTACAGCACCGCCTACATAAAGCACTCCTGGCCGATCATATTTTCTTCCTTCATGCTGGGAGAGAGGTGCGCGGCGACTCTGTTCAGCGAAATGAGCAAGCACTCGAAGCATCCGGCGTTCACCGAAGCTCTCAGGAACATCGCGCGAGACGAATCGCGCCACCTGGCGTTTACGTGGCTCGGCCTGGAGAGCGTCGCTTCCAAACTTAGTGCTGAAGACAAGAAGACGATCACAAAGCAGCTTCGCGCCGGTTTTACCTTCCTATCGATGATCCTGTACGAGCCGCCCAAGGAGTTCTGGAAGCTTCCTCCGAACTTTCTGGACGTACAAAACCGAATGGAAGAGATTGCGAGAAACGCTGGCTTGGGAGTCCTGACCCTTGACGAAAAGCGACAATGTTGGAAGAATGCGATCTTGGAGGTAAAGCGGCGGATGGATGATTTTGGAATAGAATTTCCCGCACTTCCTGAAATCGGAATAACCGGAAAAGAAGTCGAGTTCGACGAAAACTCAATGATGCCGACGTTTTAGCGCCACGGGAGCAAGCTGCAGCTCGAATGGCAAGAACTCTGGAAGAAACGGTAATAGTTGACAGCGTTCGTACGCCTATTGGAAAGTACGGTGGAGTCCTTTCAACCGTCCGACCGGACGATCTAGCCGCACTTGTTATACGGAGCTTGATAGAGCGAAGCCATCTCGATCCGGACCAGATAGAGGATGTGATCTTCGGCGACGGAAACCAAGCCGGTGAGGACAATCGAGATGTTGCAAGGATGGCGCTATTAATCGCCGGTCTGCCGATCAAAGTTGCGGGTTGTACTGTGAACAGACTTTGCGGTTCCGGACTCGAGGCGATCAACCAGGCAGCACATTCGATCATGGTGGGGAACGGAAGCATTTACATCGCGGGAGGAGTGGAGAGCATGAGCCGCGCCCCTTTTGTCTTTTCCAAGAGTCCTGCGCCGTTCTCCCGGGATTCCAATCTCTATGATTCCACTATTGGATGGCGATTCACGAATCCGAGACTAGCCGAAAAGTTCTATCCCTATAGCATGGGGGAGACGGCAGAAAACCTGGCGAGGCGCTACGCCGTGCCCAGAGAAGAGCAGGATCGGTTTGCGCTCAGGAGCCATGAAAGGGCGGTACGGGCAACGAACGACGGAGTCTTCAGACAGGAGATAGTTCCGGTACCCGTCGTCGATTCGCACGGCAAGGAGATCCTGGTGGAAAAGGACGAGGGGCCGAGACCGGATACGTCACTCGAGAAACTCTCCAGGCTGAAACCGGCCTTTCGTGAAGGGGGATCGGTGACAGCAGGCAATTCCAGCGGAATCAACGATGGTGCGGCTGGAGCGTTACTCATGAGCGAAAGACGCGCCCGAAAACTGGGCCTTACCCCCAAAGCGAGAATAGTTTCCACGGCGGTTTGCGGAGTCCATCCCAAGTACATGGGGCTGGGGCCTATTCCGGCTAGCAGGAAGGCACTCCGGCGCGCTAGGATCGAACTCGAGGAAATTGATCTGATCGAGCTGAACGAGGCTTTCGCGGCGCAGGTCCTTTCCTGTTTAAAGTTCATGGACTTTGACAGTGGTCGGATGAACGTGAACGGTGGGGCTATCGCTCTCGGCCATCCGATCGGCTGCTCGGGAGCGAGGATAATGACGACCCTCCTTCACGAAATGGAGCGCCGAGGAGCCCGGCGCGGCCTTGCCACTGCGTGTATCGGAGTCGGACAGGGAATTGCGACCGTCATCGAAAGGATTTAGGGCGTCCGATGCCGAATGAAATGAAAGCCATTGACATCCACGTACATCCATGGACTCGCGAGTTCATGGAGAAAAACGAGTGTATCAAACACGCCATAGAATTTTTCAAGATCCCTCCGGATCGG
>JASHPQ010000116.1 GCA_030037995.1 Nitrososphaerales archaeon
GGCGTTGAGGGAGAAGTCGACAAAGAGGAACTAGTAGAAAGCGAGTAACTGGAGGCTGTAGCTAGCCCCCCGGAGGATGGGATTGTAGCGGAATATTGAGACGAAGAAACAGAAGAAGTTGAATTTGGTGTGCTGCTAGAACGAGGTGTGACACTCGATGGCAAGTACAAAGCTCCAAAAATTGAGATGGCAACGACAGCGAGCACGACGGAGACAAGAGCTATCGACTTCAACTTCTCACCATAGAAAATGTTAGGTGGGGCACGTGCTTGTCCCCCGCCCCTTGGAACTCACGCAGTAGTAAGTCGAATTATCATACCAGACCGTGTAGACAGTATTGTTTACGGTAATTTCAGAAACGTAATAGTACTTTGACTGGTACAAAGTCAGATTGGCAGAGATGGAAGGGCGAAGCGCGCGGGGAAGTTTCAACGCAGTGCAGGGCAGGCCCGCCGGGCTACTGTAAACGGTCGTTGTGCCGATAACATCATAGCTCGTTGATGAAGAGTAATTCGATCCACTGGCGAGATAAAAAGCTCCAATAGCTGCGTCTATTATTATCACTGTAACCACTACTATCAAGCCTGTCTTTGGATTTCTCGCTTGATTGTTAGGGAGATCAGCCGTCAATTAAAGTATTCCTTACTCTTGTGAATTAACTTGAAGCCCCATATTCACATCTATATTTTTGCCGACACCCTTCCAATACTGATGCGAAATTCGCGTTGCGCTGAGCGTCTGTTCTGGTAGGACGAACGAGCTCCCCTATCACATCTATCCTCTTCTCGGTGACTTTCCTGCTGCGTCTTTTTGAAATACGGATCGGCTAAGGGAGGTTTTCTCTGAGAAAATAATTGAATATCTTGTCGCTGTACTTTCCCTCACAATTTGTCATGACTTCCACTGACAATCACTTCATGTCTTTTCTCATCATAACTTCTTGGTTCCGTCGTCTTCGGTAGTACTTCTCTTTTTCACAAATGACGCAGATTTTCTCTAGCTCGTCGAGTGCTCCTGAGATTTTCCTATTATCAACGATGCTTATTTTCTTGATTTCATGACCAAGCCACCATCGAGGTAGATTGCGTTCGTCGAGGAACTGTCCCTTCGCATAAAGTGCTGGGGGTTTCTAAAACAATGTCTACCACGGCTCTCGAGATTTTGCTTTGATTGTTGCAACCTGATCGGATTCTTTGAGTGTCGTCACCCCATAGATGGGGCTCGAATGTTTCCCGATTATAACACCCCCTTGATCATCCTTCGAGCAGCAAATATATCGGATTTCGCAACAACATGGAATCTCTGCAGTTTCGAAACGAAAAAAGCCGCTTTTGGAACGAGGCAAAAATTTAATTGCATGAGTTTTATTCGGCACGACTGTGACCGCCGAAGGCACTTCTGCCGGGAGGGAAGAAACGGTTTGTCCAGAGTCTACCATTGATTCTGCAACTAGAAGGAATTTCATCAAAAAAGCCGCGCTAGCTACTGCGGCAGTCGGAATAGGTAGCTCGGTGTTATCTGGACGTTTGGGAAAGAGTATAGTCCCAGAATCATCGGCCAGCTCTGCCGCCTATAATGAATGTAACTGGTACGTAAAGTGTCACGTCGGAATCGGAACGTGTACTAATGCGTCCTGTGTTGCCCTGTGCGTGAAGGCTTTAGGCGGAAATATTCACGCGTCTGGCAGCATTGTTTCCTGTTACGACATCAAGGCAGACAAAGGGAACTCAAATGATGGAAGCAGCCAGCATCCAGGACTAGTATTCGGTTGCAGCGGCAATGCAGGCATATCTTCTGCGTTGGCAAGCGGTTCGCCAAATCTGAACGGGCTGGATTTTTACACGTGTTCCACAAAACGCATGAGCATAACAAAGTGCGGCAAGGTTGGAATAGGCTCGTTGGAGGCGAGTGGCTCCCTGTGTGTAACGGGAACAGTAGTAAGCACTGGGATTGGCTGCTTGGGGCCTGTGATTCATGGTATCAACGGAGCAATATGTGGTGGAACTGGAGTTAGGGGTTATGGTTTCGTTGGAGTCTGTGGGTGCTCCTCCGTAGCCTGTGGAAGTGGCGTTTATGGAAACTCAACCGGCAAGTGCGGCACCGGTGTTTCTGGACATTCATCATCAGAAACTGGTGCAGGTGTTTGCGGAGCCGCAACTGTTCCAGGTGGCGTAGGAATAAGGGGTTGCACACGATATTTGACGCTTTGTGCAATACCTATCGTTGCCAGGGGGGCGAGCTGTCAGTCGGCCAACCTGCAGCAGTGGCGTAAGGGATGCTGTATCAAGTCTGTCGTCAGCTCCTGTGGGTGGTTTGGAATTGGTACCGGTACTACGACTCCTTCTGCCCCGTTAGATGTCAGAGGATCCAAACCGCTGGTTGGTATGATAAAGAGCAGCGCCACTTCAGGAGACAGGTCTTCTCTCGTTCAGTTTGCGAATGGGGACTGTACACCAGTAGAGTGGAACACTGGTGTAGCTGGAAAGTGTAACTCTCATGTCCCTGATGGCAACTTTTACATCCAGCACTGCTCTAGCGCGACCCCTGCCCTCTCTCTTAACAAGTGCGGCTGGATTGGAATCGGTACTAGTACACCTTCCACTCCACTGGATGTAGTCGGCGCTGCAACGGTGGACGGCTCTCTGACCGCGCTGGCTGGGGCCACCGGTACTGTGCCTATTGTCGCTAAAGGAGCTTCCGGTCAGACCGCTCACCTCCAGGAGTGGCGGAAGAGCTGCTGTACCGCGGTGGCAGTGCTAACAAAGGGCGGGGCTCTGGGCATCGGCAACAACGCTCCCGTGACCTCACTAACGGTGAATGGCAGCGTCAGCTACAGGGTTACGCCGCAAAAAACTTGCTACACGATGGAACCCTTTGACTTCGCAGTGCTCGGTAGCACTTCCTCCACCGCTGGAATTACCATCACATTACCGCCGGCAAAAACGGCAGCCGGAATGATCGTGTTCATTAAGAAGGTTGACTCGAACCCGCATGCAGTGACCGTGGCCGGGAGTGGAACGGATATGATCGAAACCAATGCTTCCGTTGCCCTGAACAAGCAGTTCGATAGCCTCCAATTGATATCAAACGGTACGAGCATGTGGTACATTCTTGGGAGCTCAAAGTGCGGCGGGTTCGTCTCGTAAATCGTGTACGAAAGCTATTGTCGCTCTTTCGGTTAGGGATTCGCACCGTCACTCCTTCGTCCACACTTCGAGTATTGCCATACGAGTCACTAGATTTCAGGATCGGTGAGTAAGCGAGAAGTCACCAGTAATAGATTCTGGACAAACCTCTTGAACGCGCGAGCTTGAGCAGCTCCTTCAGTTGAGTCTTGTAAGCAATCTTCCCGAGAGCCTTCAATCGTTTCCGTTCGCTTCTGATTCGTCCTGGAACCAAAAGAAGGTGAGAAAGCGCCGCAATCTTCACCGTCGCATATGTGAACCTCCGTTTGAAAACGGAAATCTCAAAAAAACTGAACACCAGCTGAGACGCTACCGAAGCTATCGAAAAAATCAAGGGAAGCTGTGTAAAGTAGAGGTAGAACATATTCCGGTTCATGAGATAATACCCCCTGAGCTCGTGTTGCTTATTCAAGGCCTTCACACTCTGAGACACAATGTGATAGCTAACGACAGACGAAATGACCTCGACGGTATATCCCAGCCTCCTAACGTTACAGGCCAAATCGATATCGTCACCATAGAGAAAATAAAACGAGTTCAGAAGGCCGATTTGCTCTAACACTGTTCTCCGGATCATTAGCAAGGCTCCAGGAACATAATCAACATTCATCTTCTGAGGGAGGATGGTTTTATTCGGCATACCCTGGAATGCCTGCCAGTGCATCCCCGTCAATGGTTCAAGGCAGCCGCCATACGCCCAGATGTCCTTGCTATAAAAATAATAGACCACACCCCCGAGTATGCCCGCCCTCGAAGTCATCCCCGTTATCATATTCTGGATCGCATCCTTGTCCATCACGAGATCATTGTTGACGAGAACGATCAATTCTCCGCTCGCCACTCTTATTCCAACATTGTTACCTTCAGCAAATCCCAAGTTTCGCGAATTGCGAATCGTTTTCACTTTAGGAAATAGATCTTCGACTAACGACATCGAATTGTCTTTTGAGTCGTTATCCACCACAATCGTTTCAATTTCAGAATAAGATTGCACCTCGATCGACTCGAGACACCTGACGATCGAGGCAGCTCCGTTGTAATTTAAGACGATCAGCGAAACGAGGGACGCCATCTTAGATCTTTGGAATTGTTAATTATTTATCCTCACGCGAATACCTGTAAAAAAGGGGATACCATCTGCACCTTATGGGAGTTCCGCATATCTTTGATCAACGAGACGAAGTTTCAAGCGAGAAAATAAAAACATCAACTTACATGGACGACAGGATGGAAAAGAGTTAGGCAAGTTGGTCAGATTTTTCACAACTATTGAAATTCCGAACCCGTTCTCAAGTGTTTGAAGCTTCCTCTTACTCTCGTGAGTCAGGCTGGCTGTTCTCAATGTCAAGCACCGACAGAATTGACTCCCATAGACAGCGAAAAGTTCAATCAATTGGAATTTGGGCCGTTTTTTCTAGTTTCGATAAGATGTCGTCATCATATCAGATTCCGCTATATGATGTCCTCCCGGTGGAACCCTCAAATGGAGCCGAAATCACGATCGTACAAACATGATTTTCTCGCGAGCAATTACCATCTTTTTCTAAAAACAGAAGACCATGAATCAAAACTTGACTTAAATAAGCGCCGATAAACGTCGCACCCGCTCAAGGGGCGTGCGATTGAGGCGTGGCGGGTAATTTAACGAACGAGATTACTCTCGTGAACCACAAACCGCTCAATCCGCCAGATGGCGGGACGATTAGAATTGAAGGAATCCTGAGTGGACTTCGGACGCAAGGGCACGATGTACTCTTTGCACACTGGGAAGCTGAATCTCGAAATTATCTTTCCTTTAATGCTGTTACCGTAGGAAAACCAAAGCTAGGAACGGTCCACAGACTCGCAAAATATCTTTACGGAGGTACTGAAGGCAGCGCTGCCCTAGATCTAATATTGTGCAATCTTCCATCTTTGTTTGCGAGGATCCGAAGCAATCTGGGTTCATGTTCTGTCCTGCAGGCCGAGCAGATATGGTCTGCGCTGCTTCCTCTGATGTACCGAAAGGCGATCAACAAGGTCAGTGTCTTGGATGACCACAATGTCGAGGCGGCCCTTGCAATGCGCTTATCGCCATACTTCCAAAACCAGCGAGTCTACCAAAACTGGGTCCGATACGTGTCTGCCCTAGAAAGCACTTCGTGCAGGCTCGCAGACATTGTCGTGGTAACGAGCGAGCTCGAAAAGAGAGACTTGGAGAGACTCCATCATGTTGGTCAGAAGAAGATCCGTGTTATCCCAAATGGGACGGATCTAAAAAAATACAGACCCGATCCCGAGCTAGCCATTGAAACCAGGAAGAAACTCCAAATTGACGAAGAAAGCCCGATTTTGGCCTACGTTGGCAGGTTTGCTTACCCCCCGAATGAACTTGCGATACGTTACATCAGAGATACTCTCGCACCCGCTTTGTGGAAGACCCACCCGGATTCCAGGTTTCTCCTAATTTCTCGAGATCTTCCCGAAGGTTTTCTCGCCAGATCTGACCGTCGGATAATTGAAGTGAAAGACGATTCAGATTATCCGTACATTAACGTGGCTGATGTCTGCCTTGCGCCTCTGGAGGTGGGTGGAGGGACCAGGCTGAAGGTTGCGAACTACTTGGCTTGCGGAAAGGCTGTTGTTTCTACTCCTATTGGCTGCGAGGGTATTCCTGCAAAAAGCAATAAAGAAGTAATAATCACCGAGCTTCAGGATTTTCCAGATCGCGTTGCTGCCTTGTTGGACGATAAGAATGTTCGAGACGAGCTCTGTGTAAATGCGAGATCGTTCGCGGAAAAATCTTGCTCTTGGGAAGCATCCGTATCGGCTTTCGAACATCTCTTTGAGAATTTGCGGACTGTCAACGGGAAATAGACTTAGATTAGTCCCCCGCGTCACTTCCAAAAGGAGATCAGGATTCCAAAATTGGGGAATCAGCTACTCTCTGCTCCTTGTCCCCATCCTAGGTTGGTTTCGTAATTTATTAACCCGAGTTTCATCACCCGATTTTACTCTTGTCGCAGTCCCCAAACATTGCGAGACAAACACTGAAGGCTAGCGTAGTCCTCCTAGGTGGAGATTTAATTTGGGCATTACTCAGCGCATGCATTTTTTTAATAGTAGCAAAACTTCTTGGTCCTGCAGGTTACGGAGCGTACACCGTCGCACTGGCATTACCCAACACTTTTCAATTGGTCGTGGGGTTTGGATTGTCGGTATCCATCAGCAGGTACGCCGCTTTCCATGTTGCCAGAGGTGAGTTCGAAATTGCATTGCGAACAACAAAGAATGGCATTTTGGCTCTCATTGGTGTCGCAGGAATTATTGCCATAGTTAACTTCTTTGCCGCCCCCTTTCTAGCAACTTATGTCTTACAAAGATCTGAGCTGGCCTCCGTTGTTCAATTAGGGTCGATCTTTGTCATCGGACAGGCAATTCTTCTAAGCTCCATTTCCGCATGTGTAGGATGGGGATACAATACACTTGCGAGTGCATCACAGATAATGGAAGCTGTTTTGGAGCTGATTCTTTCACCGCTACTAATCCTCTTGGGATTTTCTGTGCTCGGTGGAGTTTTGGGCCACTCGGTTTCGTATTTCTTCGCAGGGCTTATCTCGGTATTAATCTTTGGAGTTGTGGTTTCGAAGAGAGTTCCTGGCGCAATGGGCGGGTTTCGGCTTTTCGTCCACGATTTCAAAGAAATGGTTTCATTTGGATTTCTACAGTATCTAGGAGGACTCTTTTCCACATTCTCACAAAGATACTTTCTAATTATTGTTCTATCGGCCGCCGTTACGAACGCCCTAATTGCATATTACCAGGCGGCCTTCAATTTAACTGCCGTACTGAGCCTAATCTCAACAGCATTGACACTCTCTTTGCTACCAGCATTTACTAGACTTTACACATGGTCGCATGATATTCAATTAGCTTTCCGGTATGCAACGACGTACGTGTCCTACTTTACAACTCCGTTTGTGTTTTTCGTGCTGGGAGCGTCTAATGGGATCATAGCCGTGCTGTACGGAGCGCAATACGCACCCGCGGCGAACCTGTTAAAAATTCTAGCGACGGCCAGCCTTCCTACTACCCTGGGCATGGCAGTTCTGCCTCCTTTCTTCAACGCGATAGCCAAAACCAGATTGACGCTTGTAACATATCTCGGCAATGCCTTGCCGCTTTTCCTTCTGGCTCCGATAGTTGTCGTCTATCTCCAAATGGGCGTCGTTGGTGCAATTTTTTGCTTGTTGATCTCTAATTTCGCCGGACTTGCCACTGGATTGATTCTAGCAAAAAAATACGCCAATGCCAATTATAGTTATTCTAAAAATCTGCGCATAGTGTTAGCCTGCACCGTTGGTCTACTGCCGATAATCTTCATGCCAAGTGAATTTTCTTCCATTGTAACAGTCCTAATTGATGCATTCCTTTTTTTCATCGTTTATTTGACGTTAGCTCCTCCCCTTGGTATAGTTGATCGAAGTGACTTGGCTAGGTTGAGCGAATGGAGTGCTGATCTCGGATTTTTGTCAAAACTTCTAAATTTGTTGGTGAAATATGAGACTAAGTTGACGCGAAAGCCAAATAGCGCCCTAACAAATGTAGCGCCAGGTGATTGACAGCAAGGAAAAATGTTCGACTCTTTTCTGAAAAGCCTAGAGTATTTCCTTCACTAATCTTTGGATTACTTTGCTTCCAAAAGCTAGGTATCCAAAATATGGAGCCTGTAGACGAAATTGGAGAAGGATCCGGTTCGAATAGAGAACCCTTCACGCGTGTCGCACATACGAGCAACTTGATTACCGTTCTAAGACGTTACCTAGGTTCACAAGATCAAGCTACTTAACCTTGACAGAAGGTCGAACTGAATCTTGCCTGAATGAAGTCTCTCAAATAGCTGATAAGCTGGGTGGAGCCAGCATCAACAATACAATTCGAACACTTTACGACGCATGGAAATCAGATAGCCAGATTTTCACGATAGGAAATGGTGGCTCGGCTTCAGCCACCACGCTTTTTGCTTGCGACCTGAACAAGTGGGTTTCTGACTTTGCCGATAATCTCGATAATAAGTCCTGCTTATCACCGGTTGCGAAGTGGAGTTTAGGGCAGAGTCTACTGCTCGGTTACGGAATATTGGAGGGATCATTGGCGTAGCGCTTTTCTCGGCGATAGGTGTGATAACTACCTTGTTATCTACGACTGCTGCCAGATTGTCCGTGCGGAATAGTCCGATTATTATGATTAGGTCCGATCCAAACGAACATCAAGACTGATCTCTTGCTATTCGAGCCTTTTATGCGGCATCATTGGTTGCGGAATATGGAACTATTAAGTACCTGATCAAGTGTATTCCGGCATTGATGTCCGATTTAGATGAAGTGGAGATTAGGATTCCACGCAGTCTATATGAACAACTTGAGCGGAAAATTCTGGGTACCAGTTTCAAAAGCGTGGAGGAATATGCGGTAGCACTTTTTCAGCAAGCCATTGGCGAGAGTACAATCGAAGCCCAAAAACAGGGACTCTCCGAAAAAGACGAAGAAGAGATGAGGGAGAAGCTGAAGGCTCTGGGTTATTTGT
>JASHPQ010000117.1 GCA_030037995.1 Nitrososphaerales archaeon
CATCGTCTGCAAACAATAGGCCCCGATCAAAAACTAATTTTCTACTTCTGGAGATTTTTTTCTTTCGAAATTACCAAATGATTTTTAACGACAGATCAGAGCTTTTTTTAGAATTAGGCACGATTTAGCGGCAAGAAAATTGTGGAGACCGAAAAAATTCGATGACCAAAGGTGACGTAGTCGTTCTTGGGTCCGGCTTGATGGGATTTTCCATCGCAATGGACCTTCTGGAAAGCAGCGCTGTGTCCAAGGTGGCCGTAGTGGACTCTAGCGGCGAACGACTGCGAGGGCTGCAGGTGAGAGCTTCGAGACTCTCCGGGCTCGACCAAACGACCGGGAGAAACCTGAAGCTCGCTGATAAGCTCCAGATCGTGGAAATGGACATTGTAAAGAAGAAAGAAGAGCTGCAGACTCTGCTCTCCAAATATGAAATCGGCGTCGGGGCCCTCCCCCATGAGATTGCAGAAGAAGCGGTGAAATCCGCCCTGGAAGCAGGGATCAACTTTGTGGATCTGATTTACTCCTGGCACCACGACAGGTCTACTTCCGTGGATACGAAGGCAAAGCAGAAGGGGGTCACGATTATTCCCGCCTGCGGCCTCGCCCCGGGGCTGACGAGTATCCTTGCAAAAAACTCAGCGGACCAGATGGAGGAAGTGGATTCCGTGAAAATAAAAGTCGGCGGCATCCCCGAGGTCCCAAAGCAGCCGCTGAACTACAAGGTCGTGTTCTCGATAGAGAGCGTACTCGAAGAGTACGTGCGCGAGGCCTTGGTGGTGCGGGATGGAAAGAGGGTCATGCTTCCGGCGCTTTCCGAGGTGGAAGATCTTACGTTTCACCAGTTTCCAGACCAGAAGTTTGAGGCGTTCATCACTGATGGCCTCTCCACGCTCTCCGAGACGCTGCGGCGAGTGAAGTTCATGGAAGAAAAAACGATCCGCTGGAAGGGGCACGCCAATCAGATCCAGCTATTGATGGATCTCGGATTCTTTTCGGAACGGCCGGTGAACTTGAAGACCACCGGCAATCGTGTTTCCCCGCGGGCATTACTTTCTACCCTTCTGGACAAGAAGCTTGCAATGCACCAGGGAGACAAAGACATGACTCTGCTGCGGGTTGACGTACAGGGGAGAAAGAGGAAGGGAGACAAATCGACGAGGATCCATCAGTACGAAATGATCGACAGGTTCGACGTCGCGACACAGACGACCTCGATGGCTAGGACCACTGCCCATCCTTGTTCCACGGTGGCGCTGATGGTACTTGAAGGGAAGATTACGGAGCGTGGATTCATCCCCCCGGAGCTCGCGATCAAGGACGATCGGTTCGACGAGTTCCTGTCCAGACTGGAGCTGAAAGGGCTGAACATCAAGGAAAGAGAGTTCCTCGCAGATTAAGATTCCCCGAGTCATGTCCTTGTGAGAGATTATGTCTCCGCCCGGTGATAGTAGTGAAGGGATAATCTCCGTTGTCCAAAGAAAATTGAAGTGGGGAGATAACAGGGACAAGATTCCAACCGCGCTTGTACCACTTGCGCCGGAAAAATTGGTCGTCGAGAAAAACATGGATGTTCTGGTGGGAGTGTTTCACATTATGTGGGATGATATGCCGCGACGCAGGACGTATCAGCTCCGGTTGCAGGATCTCGTATCGGGTTCAGGCGAGTACTTCGGATCGAGCTTGAAGTGCGGTCCTTCTGAAGTAGATTTTTCGCGATCTTTGGACTAAACGCCTTGTCGTCCTGACTTTTTTCGGCTATGGGTATTTTTCCCGATAATCAAAATGAATAAATCGAGTGAAAATAGCGTTTCTACGTTTTCCTGTTTGCCTCGGTAGCTCAGCCTGGCCAGAGCGAAAACTACTCTCGAATCTAGAGCGTTGCTCAGTTGCCTTGTAAACGAAGCCAGTCATGAGAGCAATAGGTCGCGGGATCAAATCCCGCCCGAGGCTCACTCTACCTTGGAGAAAACCGTACTAACTAGAAAATGTTTCAGATGATGGGTAGCCCAGCATCCGTTACTCTTCCTTCAAGCATTTTACTTGCGATGAGGAGAAAATCCGTTCGTGGAATTTGTGTCAGGCCGAACCTGAATTGATAGCCCCAAGCTTTCTTGTTTTTAATGAAGGTGAGTTCAGGAATTAATGGCTCGATCGCTGTCTCCCTGGCATCTGTCAGAAACTTAGCTCGCTTCCGAAAGGCATGAAAGTTGTCAGCCATCTTAACTTGGGAAACGCGATCATCCTGTATCTGTCCAAGACCAGTGAATTTCTTGCAAGAAACGTTCCCCTCGAATGACTCTTTCGGAGAATAGAATAGAATCCAATCTCCAGCACTCATTCTTCGAAGAGGAGCTTCTTTGCCATGGTTTGCCTGAATAAATCCCTTCTTTACTCCAACGCTTGCGTGGTCTCTTGACGCAACGATAACCCAATAATGTGGCTCATTTTTCATCGGTGAAAACCACTGTGTACTGATGCCCGTCCAGCTTCGAGATTTCAAGCGCTTTCGTCATGTAAGGAACTGCATCGTCAGACTTCCTCAAGGCGTCTAAATCTTCCTGCGTCTTCCACTGGCCGTAATTCGTGACTCTCATCCCGTCAATGCTCTTGTGAATGTTTGCTGAA
>JASHPQ010000118.1 GCA_030037995.1 Nitrososphaerales archaeon
TCGATGTACTTCGCGTAGTTTCTGGGAACGAAACGAATGATCTCTCGAACAAGCCTTACCTTTCCCCCCGCCCATTTCAGGAAAGGACGAACCCTATTGAGCGAGTCCGCCTCGAGAGGATTGGTCTCGGAGCTGTCGAGAAGTGTCATCTAGATGATATCTAATGACGGATTTTGGGGGAGACTCTATTATGCCTTGGGTTAGTCACTCATCAGATATCGTCTAACGGGATTTTTGCCTCAGAATTTAAATGAAAAATAGAAGAATCCTTATTGCTACTAGAATAGTAACCGCACAAAAAAGATCGCACATCCTCTATTGCCGGGAACTCAGGTAGGCGATCAAAAAGATGAAAAAATGTCCCTCAGACCTTCGGGAACGAGAAATCCAGGTACCACGATAGCTTTCAAGCTTCTTCTGTTGTTCGGGGCACTTTTGCTTCTGTTCTCCTTATTTCTACCCGCTTCTAGTGCCACCTCTCAAGAGCAGCAAAGCAGCTGCACGATCTCCATTTCTAGGCAGCCCCCTACTGTATATTATCCGTCTCTGCCCTCGACCGGAAACGGGGTCGCCGTAGTCGTGGGTGTTTCATACTCCCCGGATCTTGTGAACTCTACCTTCCAGCTGCAGTACTACAACGGGCTGGGCTGGCCCACGCTTGCGACTTTTTCGGGAAACAGCGTACAGTACAACTTTGCTTATGCCGGGGTCTATTCCGACTGGGCACACTACGGAAATAACCTCCTTCGCGTGGAGGCGGTGCAACAGGGGTGCGCTTCCAACACCGAGACGCTGACGGTGGTGCAGAGTGGCGATCAAGGGGCGTTGCAGGACGCCGCTATTTGGATCGCTATAGCCTCGATGTCCGGGCTACTGATCTTCCTGAGTCGCGTACTTCCGACAAAGTGGTTTCTTACAATCGCCGGCGTGACGTATCTCGGGCTCGCACCGTTCACAGGGCAGCGCTACGACGTGTATTTTCTCTATTCCTCCGGCATTCGCCTGCTCGACAGAGTCAGCCCGTTTTCCCCGGGAAACCTGCAACCCTATCCCTTTGCACTAAAGTGGGCCTATCCACCGCTGTACGTGCCGTACAGCTCGCTGAGCTACCTGATCTATTCCGCAATTTCTAGAGTTGCGATCCCCAGCAATGCCGCACTGACATTTCCGGGATTTTACACCTCGACTTACGAGGTCTGGGAGGCGTTCGTTCCGTCCAGCTTGCCGCTCCTAGTGTTCTTGCTGAAGATCCCGATGATCGCTTCGACGTTTGGGATCTTCGGCATCCTGTCAAAATCGATCGGGAGGAGGACCGCGCTAACTTTCTGGCTCGCCAACCCATTCGTGATCTTTATCACCTCCGTCTGGGGGCAGATAGACCCGATTGCCACCGCTTTTGCAGTGGCCTCGATCTATCTTGCGAAGAAGGAAAAGTTTGGCCCCGCCTACCTCATGGCCGGGCTGGGGGCGGCGACCAAAGTCTGGCCCGCGTTGCTAGTTCCCATTATTCTTGTGGTGCAGGTCAGAAAAGTGGGACTCTGGCCCTCGCTCAAGGAGCTCGCGTGGCTGGTTCCGCCGGCCCTGATCTCGCTCGCACTGTTCGGCGTGTACGGAAACCTCCTCCAGTCGCTATTCGTGTTTGCGTACGCGAGGGGGGTGCCCACGTACGCTGGAGAGTTCAGCGTGAATGGACTGACCTGGCAGCAGCTCCTCGTGGCAATGCACTCCCCGCCGATTTCGATTTTATTGTTCGTCGGACTACCAGTGCTAATCCTGGTGATGGTGCTCGCGTACAAGCGGCAGGGATCGATCGAGAGCTACCTGCTCATCATGCTCCTTGTGGTTTTCCTCTCTTACAACTACGTCAATCCGCAGTACTTCTTCTGGCTGGTGCCGCTGTTTTTGATGCTTGGAAAGAAATTCCAAGGCGTACTTTATTCTACGCTGCCGATGCTGTATATCGCGCTCTCTTACAACATTCTGTACTTCATTTCCCCGGTGCTGGTGTACGACGTCTACGAGGGCCCGGCAGCCGTCATAGAGCAGCTCAAGATTAACGTGTTTTACAACTCTCCGCTGTTGCTTGTCGGGCTGTTTGGAATTGTCCCAAGCGCCGTCTATCTGCTCAGCCTGTTAGACGTGTTAGGCGTCTTGGGGAGGAAAATAAGACCGGCAGGCGAACTCCTCAAAAATCAGCGGCTGCCCCCATCCAAGGAAACTGTCTGATCCTGTTCTGTGGACTTTTCTACCACATTGGGGTTCCATCTGGAGGACTCATTTCGGTGTCGGAATACTTGTTAAATTCTCAAAAAATGTAGGTTCTCGCCTTAAGCGGTCTAGCTTGCAACGACTAAGGTGCCGTCTGTTTCAGCGAAACGAAGAGATTTTTCACTCCGTCCGGATCTCCGATTCCACCTAGCCGGATCCTCTCTACCCCATCTGTCACGAAAACTAGCGAGCCAATGGTCTTGGAGGCTCCGGAGCGGATAGTAGTTCCGACGCCCTCGTGGTACGACCCTACGCCGGTCGAGGTAGAGCTCGAGTGCCGATCCATCACCACGATATCGGTCTCCCGGAGCGGGAGTGAAGATATGACTCGCCGGTTCACGATATCGATCGAGACCACGCGTTGATTTGTGATGACGTAGGCTCTCTCCACATGCCGGTGGATGAGCCCCTCCTTGAAATCCTTCTCCCACGCGATTTGCTCCCCCGGATGTAAAAGCCAGCGGCCTCCCGGCTCTTCAGATGGAGGAAGGAGAGGTGCTTGATTCATCTGAGCGGACGGGTGGGAGGGAAACGCGTTCTGCTGGGCTGTGGCGGGGGAGGCGATAGCCTTTCCGCAGTGGGGGCAAAACTCGGCATCAGCTAGTGAAATCTCGTAATCGCAATAGGGGCAGAAGGGCATCGAGAGTGGCGAGGTCTAACCCTAGGCCTCGCTGTATAAACTCTTGGGAGTTTGCATCATGCGAGGGGCATTCAAAATTCTCTGACGAAAGCTGGCCATCCGCTATTTCCTGTTTTCAAACATTGCCGCGAAAGGTCTCGCGTCAAACACTACTCTGAGAGTGGCGATTTTCCCGTCTTTGACATGGTACCACTCGCACGTGAAAGAAGTCGCGGGCGGGTTGCTGGTTACGAGGTCGTATAGTAGACAGACGTCATCGCCGTCGGTGAAGACCTTCTTCATCTCGACTCCCTTCACTATGTGATGCAGCTGCTCGAGATCCTTGAGCAATCCCTCTGGCTGGTCGTGGGACGCGAGCGGGCCCCGGAACGCGAGATCGTCCCTGAGATAGCTTCGCGCGGTCTTGTAGTCCTGATTTCCAAGCGCCCTTTGGTAGGCGAGCACAATATCCTTTGCAGATTGTTGCGGTGCCATTTTCGTAAGTCGAGGTGAGTATCCTTTGGATAGTATATAACTACCCTAGGGTCAGATTTGATACTGGCATTAGTTGCTTGGAACTCCGGCGCTCGCTGCTTCTGGTCTTTCTAGGCCTTGGGCGAGTCTTGCCAGCAGGCGAGTATGGGCCCACCGGGGACCTTGAACCAGAAAAAGCTTCCCATTTTTGGCACGTCTACGCGCTGGAGGACGATCTCCCCTCCGGATGCCCTGATCTTTTCCTCAGCTTTTTGAATGTCGTCGACTAGCACATAATTCAGACTCCTCGGTGGCTCTTGGGGTGCGGTCTTTCTGACGTTGCCCTGAACCCCGGCGGGAGTGCGATACGAATACAGCTCGCCCATGGGGGAGCTGACATCTTGAAATTCCCAGCCGAAGACCTTTGAAAGAAAGTCTCGCGTCTCTGCCGGATTCGTGCTGGCAAGCTCGGTGTGCGCGATCATTCCCACAATCCTCGCTATACCTTCACGAGTCCTATTGCTCTCGTCAGACAATTCCGAGTCGTGGTATCCTTTGGATAGTATTTAAATCGAGCATTAGGAAAAGCTCCGCTGTTGGCACGACCTCCCCCGCAACTCGAGTACCAAGCGGATCCCATCAGGGCCACCTTGAAGCTGTTTGGTAAAAAATGGACGCTTCTAATAGTGCGTGACATCGCCTTCCTTAAATTCCAGCGGTTTGGGCAAATCCTCGCGAATAACCCAGGACTCACGCCGCGGGTTCTATCCAGGCGGCTGGAACAAATGGCCAGCGAGGGCCTCCTCAAAAAAGTGAGGGACAGCGAGGGCGGGCCGCGCTACTTTCTCACACCGATGGGGGAGGACGCCGTTTACATCCTGCTCGCAATGCTCCGATTTGGAATCCGGCACTATCTGGGGAAACAGACCGCCAGAGAGGAGGAGAAGGTGCTGAGTGAACTCCGCTACGATCTGCCGAAGACTGACTGGAATTACTGAGACTCCCGCGACAATCCTTTTGCCCACTCGTACAAATTCGATCATGGGGGATTCAGATCTAAAATTTACTCTAACAGAGCTTGAAACGAGCTCTCCTGTACCAAAAATTGCACGGTTGCGCGATCGCGAGGAAATTTGCAATATGAAGCAAATGATGCTACAAACAATAGCCAAACAGATCTAATGGATCCATCAAATTACTATGGCTCGCCCCCGCATGCGTTGCCTCCGAGGGGGCCCTAGGCTATAACTAAAGCAGGCCCCTGGAAGAGCTATCAGGGGGCCTTCCTTTTTCTTCCTTGTGTTTCGATCAACTGTCTATTTTTTCTTGGATTCTAATCTTTGCTTGATGCGCTGTATCCCATAATGGCTGTACTTATTCGTAATTTCTCTGTTCTTTTAGATCCGGAGAGTCACTTGAGCTGCTCTCCAAATCTTTCTCTTCCGACAGTAGAGATCATCGGTCCATTTGAGAAATTACTTTTTGCGCGCATACAATCACCGCGTTCGCAAGCCGGAAAAACGCCTATGTAGGGTACACAGTCAGATAATATGACACCACGATTCCATTTTCATTCCTAACGACGCCAAAGTCTGTGACATTACTACTGGATTGCCATTCATATATTGGAGTCGTGGTGTTTGTCGCATATTGCGAAACAAACCCCTTTACTGTTTGATTCACTTGCGAAACTGTAGCTGAAGTCAAGTTGATAGAACTAATCTGGTTTCCGATATTTACGTTCACTAGAGCTGGCTTTTCGACCGTGTACCCGCGGGAGGTAAACGCTTCCACTACCGAGTTGAGTGTAGTCGATACAGTAGTATTGCTACTAACTATGGACGGAGCAGTTCCGGTCTCGCTTGCGATGAGCGAGGAATAGGCATCAGCGGCATTTGCACCGTATGCCGAGACGCCGTTGCTCGCATCAACGACCGTTACGAAAGCAAGCTTTGTAATCACGGCGGACGAGCTCTGAGCAGTGTTCACGTAGATCGGTATGAAGTAGTAGATCTGAGAGTTGATCAAGTACGGGATCACGTTGCCGGTGGTGGGATTGCCCAGAAGCTGAAGCTGCTGTCTGAAGGCAGAATTTGTGTCCGATGCCTGCAAAGCTGCAGTGGGTCCTATGAGTTTGTTAGTCAAGGTTGAATTGATGTTCACCTGATACATCGAAATTTCCCCCAGTCTGGATCCGCCGTACGCCAGATATACCGCCCCCAGGTTGAGGCCCTGCGAGACCAAAAAGTCTGCGAGCTGCAACCCGACATAGTAGAGCGTGTTACCCTCGTTTACAAGGATGTAGTAAACCGGTGTGTCAGCTGGCCTCTCATAAAAGTCGGCGCTCGACCGCCACACGCTGGAGTCGGTTACGTGGTACGTAAAGTCGACGTCCAGCTGTCCCGGCTGCTGCTGAGTTCCGAGGAGCTGTTCAGGATATCTTAACTGAGGAACGAGCCACGATGGGAGCGAAGCATTCCATCCAGAATAGTACTGACGATAAAATGAGGAAAGAAAATCACTAGAGTTGTCGACGACGTAAGCGCTCATCGATCCGTCATTTACGTTTACCAGAACGTCCGCAAAATTTCTGAGGAAAGGCGATTGCGCAAATCCGGTTTGAAGGGGAGTGTCTATGTAGACCATGATGTTGTAGTAGAGGTTCTGACCATTCGTAACCAAGTAGGTCTCCGGGTCAATGACCAGTCCATTGATCAGTGTTGATTGTACCCTGCTGAATACGTCTCTGTTGAGAAGCATTTCCATGCTGTTTTGTGGTGGGCTGAAAGCGAAGCCCCAGGTCGCGGGGCCCTGCACAAAGAACCAGAGAGCTCGCTGCGCGCCAGACAGAACGTAATCCGGCTGCCACGTATAGTTGTCATCGGGAATCTGGGCCGGTTCGTTTTTGACGTTGACAAACACATCATTAAGAAAACCACCTTGTTCGCCGTAATATATCATTGGAGCGTCCAGTGCATGGTTGGGTGGCAAGCCAAGCGCCTGTGTCAAGTTCACATAGTTTCCGGTGTGGGCGTTCAGTACAATAATCCTGTCCGTATGCGTGTAGATCAGGTGCTCGCTTATCCAGTCCGTGCTGGTGGGAGGGTAAGAGATGGTCGTGGAGGCGATCCAGTACTGCTGGCCGTCAAGGTATACTATTTCAGAGTCAGGAATTGAGAGGTAGTTCAGCCCTATCTGGGACTGGCTTCGTATGAGGGAAGAGTTTTGATCCCACTGCCGGACGAGTCCCAGTATTTGAGACAAGTTACCAGTAGGAATATCAGAAATCGGATAAGTTGTAATATTATCCAGGCCGGCTGACCATTGAGTCACAGAAATTTGCTTCTGTGTCTGGGGCGTCCACTGGTACGAAAGCCAGTTGTTGTTCCAGTTGACGCCAAGATAGGCGATAGCGCCTAAATTTATGATGAAAATTAGGGCGAGCACAATGGCAACTGTCTTGGTAAGCGCGCGTCTTCTGGCGGTTATCGGAACCAACCCCTTTCCTGAGAGCCTGAAGTAAGCGATCCCAAAGAGCGTGCCTATCATGAAGATGATCAGGGCAAAATAGAGGTAGGGAGTGGTCACGTTCATGGACCAGTAGGGGGCGCCGAACCAGATTGCGAGTAAAATCGCGAGAACGATTCCCAGCAGGTCGAGAATCCATTTGTTCCCCGTCCGTGAAAACGCGTCTGTCAATAGCTTCAGGAAAAACCTTATCGCAAGTATGGTCAGGATGATCCCCGTGACCGCTACCACGATGTAGTATTGAGCCTGCATGGTTGGAATGAGTGAGATAATTAGCTGCCCGGAAGCAGGAAAGACTGGAAGTGCGAAAAGTCGCGGAACGAGTGACCAGGAGCCGAAGCCGTAAAGGTCCAAAATCCATGCCTGCGTCAAATTTGGATAGAATAGAAAGCCCTGAGCAAAGTACGCAATCGCGTACGCAATAGACCACTTGACAACCTGCCAGATAGCCCAAAGGCTCCTTGATGCGGTTTCCATCTCAGGTGGAACGACTCCCGTAACATTGCGGGTACCACCGTCATCATAGTAGCTTTGTCTGCGCCTGGAAAATGTGGTGAACGTCCTCAAGAATGCAAAAAGATCGCTCCTCTTCGGGTAGGGATAGATAACTGCCAGAGCAACTATTGCAGGAATTACAAATGCGTAGTCGTGGTAAAAGACTGTACTGAACCAATTGAGGTGACCGAATTTGATTTCGTACATGTGCTGGAATATTGCCCATGTCAGGAAGACATATGCGAGATAAAGCACGATAATGAAAGCGAAAATACCGGCAAATGCGTAAGCCACGAGGCGACCACTTTTTGCGCGCCGGCTGCGCGCTGTGGTTTCCGAATCCATTTCCCTGTTTATCGCCAGCTGCTAGTGCAATAACGCGGGAATAATTATACTAAGGGCAATTAGCACGACGTAGATAATCCACATCGAGTAATTTCGCCTCTCCCGTTTCTTCCACTGCACGTAATCGTAAGATGTCGTTTGCTCGTTATAACGAGGATCAGCCGTACGATTCTTATTATCCTTTATACCGAGGTCTTCCCATAATTCCACAATCCACGCAAAGTCGTCACGTTTGTTACCCACATCGAGTTAACTCCGCATGATTAGACTAGTGGAAAATGATTATTATGGAAGCATTAGATAAAGCTGTGGATTTTTCTCCGCTTCAATTCACGACTTGGGGAATCTGCGCAACGCTGTACCCCAGAGGTTGGGATCTTAAGGTAGCTTATACGTTAACTTTTCATGTTGAGTCCCACAACGCTTCATGTGGCGCCGGATTTTTTTCGCGCTGATTGACTTGCCGCACTTGGGGCAGACAGGCATTTGCGACTTGCTTCCTCCCATTATGCCATCAAGATGTGAACAATTGATGGAGAAAAAGCTTGCGTACTTTTTCAGATGGTTACCATGGAGAGTGCGGAAATGCCCTTCCATCCCTATCCTAGGAACTTAATGTTAAAGCAAAAATGTCTTATTCTCTCAAAAGACTTCATTGATTCGAAACGGAAATAGTGCCGAGAGTGAAGATGGGAGAGAGCGCACGCGAGGCAAAGAAAAGTGAGGTCACGACTTCCTTTGTTCATGCTTGGTACAGACCCTTATCCAGTAAAGCGGCATATTATCACTACTGCAGCCAATGCAGTTCAGTTAGGAGGCGGCGCAGTGCGGTCGCAGATACTTCAAAAAAAGAAGTACCTGTAGATGGCACTATTTCTTTCTGCAGGGATATCCCATCTTCTTGACGCGCCCCTTGTAATGCTCGTTCCGCGGGCAATGTGGGCCGCACTTATCGTTGTACGGGTGATTGTGTCCCCTTACCTCTTCTTCCACCCTCTCCTTCTGTTCGTGTTGCTTACGATAGGAAGCCAAGCTTGAGCAGAGATTTAGACCGTGTTCTCATCTAAATAAGGTGTATCCTAACGTTCCAATACGCGTTTGTTCCCGGAATAATTAGCGAGTATCCGAAAGAGTACTTCTAGTAGGCATGGCACAGGCCTCTAGTTTGAGTGCCGCTTTCAATCGAATGGTCAATCTTAAGAGAACGTGGTAAGCTAACAGGAAGAAGCAACAGCTTGAAGGAGTACTATTGTAAGGACTGCGATTTTACATCAAACTCAAAACTGGAAGCTGTATTACATACTTTATCGAGAAATTGGTACAAGGTTATCTGGCCGGTTTACTCAAGCTCGCACCAAGTGGTGGAATCTTTCAAAAATTCTAGATGAAGATATGTAAGCTGAAGCAGGAGATCATACAGAACCTGAATTCGTGCCTATCACAAGAGGTCAGTTAAAGTGAGCATTCAAGAGACATTAGGATTTACATCCCAAACAAGAGCAACTTTTACCGGAGCTACAATATCTCGGTCTAAAGCGACAGCTCTACCGCGACGTCTTGTCCAGGATAATATTTCTTCACATCGCTAGCACCGTACTTTGCTCTGAACTTATCGACTATTTCTTCAATTCGCTTCTTGTCTTTTATTGGTCGGGCTTCTGCGGTCGCCTTTTTCCCTGAG
The DNA here is from genome assembly GCA_030037995.1 of Nitrososphaerales archaeon. GTDB lineage: Archaea > Thermoproteota > Nitrososphaeria > Nitrososphaerales > CADDZS01 > DATLTL01. Next base: position 9,411 of record JASHPQ010000118.1, read on the forward strand.
ACCTGAAGTTCAATCGTGGGATTTTTGAGGATGTTCTTGTACCACTTGTTGGCAGTACCGCTTACTGGCAGGAGGTACAACTTATCTGCGTCATTCACGAACCACACCGGAATCGAGATTTTCTTTCCGGTCTTTCTTCCAACGAATGTCATCTTCAGCTCTTGCGCTGAGTTCAGCACTCCACGAAAATCGCTGCTAGCCATTACGATCAGTTTCACCATCATCAAAAACAAGCAGGGGGTTAATAAGCTGGAAGCAGGACGAAAGTCATACCTGATTGTCGCAAATTCGAAGTAATTTTTCGGCTCACTTGCTTTCTATCTTTATCGCATTGAAGCTTGAAGCTTCGCGATCTATCTGCTTTGGTAGGTTCGAGACCATGTCCTGACACGCTTCAAAAGCATGAGACAGCACTTTCAACGTCTCGGTATCCGTAGTTATTGTGGATGCGTTCTCGATGTCCAAAATGACGACCTGAAGCTTGTTTCTGATGTAATGTGTGGTGACAGCTTCGAGACGCATTATCTTGTAAGAGTTGAAGATGAGGTATGGACCTATTCCAAAGAGGCAAACACAGCTCGCGAAAAAGAGAATTAACCGCATATCTTGAACGCCGATTGCAATGGAGATCGCCGACGCACCATTGCTACCGAGGATCAGGTTGGGAAGCACAAGAGAGAGAAGGAACGAGCCGACAAATCCCAATGCAAGTAAAGCAAACAACAAGATGACTTTCTGCGAAAGCATTTTTCAGGTAGCCACCGGATTTCTTAGATCCATTAGTTTCACATCGCACATTAGATCGTCTCACACGGCAACGGGGTTGGTAAAACCTCTTCTAAAAAGATGTTGCATCTCTTAATTGAATTTCCCGAAGCGTTGAGGGTAAGTCGAGTCCTTTCCCCACGTCCATCCAAATTTGGACAACTTAACTCCGCATTTGAAACAAAAGCAGCATTAGAATGCAATTTCGTGCCGCATTTTCTCCAAAACATGAAATTAGAATTAAACTTGGGACAGACGATGAAGACGGTTTTGAAAGTCCAACTCGTCTTAGAAAATACCAAGATCAGAGGAGGTGATATTGAAGGAACAATTGATAAAGCGAAAGAATATGGTGGGGCAACGACTGTCACAAAGTAAAGAATGTTTAGAAGCTCTCTGAAAAGATACAGATTCCTGAATAAAACACGGATGATCTGAAGTTTGGAAAATCTTCTCTCTAAGCTCTTTATTGCTCTTTCTGCCGTGGGAATCATTGACGGCGCATACACAGCGTACGAGTACATAACGGCAAAATTCACTTGTTCCTCAACGGGAGTGTTTTGCTGCTCATGCGTCAGTAACAGTGGCTATACATCCATTTTTGGAATTCCGTTCTGGGTCGCGGGTATCACGTGGTTTCCGCTCTTGCTCGTTCTCGGTCTATATTTTACGAAGGGTGGCACGTGGCGCCTGAAGGGGGAAATACTCCTGCCGATCCTCTTGATTGGAGATCTGTTTACAATCTACCTCTGGTACTTGGAGCTCGGCGTGATAGGAGCGATCTGCCCGTACTGCGTCTCACTATACGTGGTGAACTATGTGCTAACCGGGCTCGTAGCCTTTGACCTCTTATCTTGACTGAGGATAAAAATTGCCCAGTTTTACAGCCAGAGATATAACTCAGGACAATGGATTCTCTTTTACCGATGCGCCTGCTCACGACATCTTAGGAAATCTAACTCGGCCAATGTAGCGCATGATCCAGTCTACCAATTCGTCATAGGACTTTGCCCCTTGTTCGGTCAGAGAAAGAATTCCCTCCTCATTAGAAGAGACCAGTTTCTTTTCAATCATCCACGAAAGATACTTTGCGAATCTGTCATAAGCGAGCCCTGTGAGAGATGCGAGATTGGTTTTGTTGATCGAACCTCTTTCTTTGAGTACGATGATTATCCTCGCGACTACGTAAAGATCAAGCTTTTGCTGTTGTTGATCCGAATTCTGCTTGTCCTCTGAACTCACTGTCAAACCACCGCAGCTCCCAAAGGAGCGAGTCTAATGCCCAAGACTGATTGTAGCGACTTTGAAGGTCTTTCCTGCCTAACACAACAGCCAGAATAAACGAAAAAGTCGCCAAATATGTCACACTGAGTTGAACATGCAAAAAGCTTAGACCGATTTCAGTGGCCAGAAAAAGAACCAGAAATGTAAGGATCCAGTAACCAGCTATCTCGAGAACACTGTAGAATACGAAACCAATCTTGGAGTACCTGATATCCTGAAATACGGTGGGCCAGTCTAGTCCTGCTAAAAGCTTCATCGCCCCGAGAGTATTCTCCTGCCCCAATTCTTTTTTCCATTCGCCCACTGCCACTCTGCGAGTACGCGTGTCCACCCAAAGTATCCCAACAACGAATGCAGCTCCAAAAATGACCAGGGAAACGAGTCCTTCAACGCCAGATAGTATGAGGTCTTGCGGAATCTGCCCTCCGTTAGCTTGATAGAGATCGAAGCCAATGTACACAAACAGTATTACAGTAACTGAGGAAAGCAGGATTAGAGCAAGATCGCCCATCGATCTAGCTAGTTCTTTGTACTTCTTTACTTGGTCCAGCGTTGTCATTAGTTCGACGATTTTGGCAGAAAGATCCCCCTTCTCTTCGACTATTGTCAATACGAGACACCATATCCGGTGATGGACACTTGGGAGTAGCCTTCAATGACAAACCAGTAAACATCGAACAGTCCGTCATCGATGGTGGTGCTGTTCCGGGGGAGTGTACTTACCTCAAAACTAGACGCGTTGGGAAGAACAACAGCTCCTATGGGTTGACTCTCACTTATATTAACACCGAATGCATCTGTTTCACCGTTGCAGAAACAGTCGCCGGTACGGGGGAGCTTCATAAGGAATTTGAACTCCGAGCTTAGGCTGATTTGAGAGCCATTCGAAAATTGAAGTGTTATTGGATATCCCGGAGAGGCGCCTTCGATATCGATCGATACCCATCCATAGACGTAGCTTTGTTTGGAAATTACAACAATTGAATTACAACAGATACCAAAACCGCTGATCTGAACGGGATGAAAAAAAGAGGATAGGATCGTTAACTGGGAAATTATTACCAAAACAAGCACTACAAAGAGCCAGACTTTGCCCTTCATGAGTTCACCTCAAGCTTCGTTGATTATAAGCGGAACTCACTCTGGAGGAGTGTCTTGGCTCAGATGATTCACGATCCGTGCCATTCTCGCACTTCGTACGTCTCAATGCAACAATAAAATGCCAAATTTGTATCTCAAGCTGGAGAAAAAACCGCGTTTCCAGCAACCTTCTCAATCCTTTCTGCCCCTACGAAAGAGATATCAATTTTCTCAAGGCAACGAGGATAAACGGACGATTTGTAGTAGAATCTTACACTAATTTTAATATGATGCGCAGCTAAGCGTTACAAATAGCTTGCAGGAGAAGAATACGCATACTCGTTTTCTTGCTTTGAAACTTACTTCCAGATGCCACCACGACAGTCTTTAAGATTGGTCTTGACAGACGAGGTTTCGATTCCTTCCAGCGTATGATATAGAAGACAATAAAATTCTAGAATTGGTCAAGAGGAATGACTGATTGACAGCTTAAGCTAGCGAGAATCTCTATTGAAAACTAATTCTTTTTCTATTTCTAAAAGATATACCTTAATTATCAGTACGATAGTACTAATTGCGATTGTCCTTTCGTTAGCTTCCCTTGTATCGTACAATTATACGGCTAGCAACATTACGAATACAGCGATCAACGCTATTCATTCCAGTTCCCAGGCGCAGGTCAGCGACCTGAGCAATTTGATCGCTGGTAAGCTGGAACTTGTTACTGATAATCTAGCAATGATTTCTGACACTCCAGCCGTGGCGCTACAAAATGTCAGTGCTGCGCAAATACTCTTTGAGGAAGCTCAAAATTCTACTAAGAACTTAACTTATGACTATACTTGGATAAATGCAGATGGAATAGCTCTCACTTCTGCAAACCTTTCGAACATCGCAACCATTCAAATAGAGAACCTCACTTTTGAACAGAGCCCATATTTTCTTGGTGCAAAGAACAGTGGAGCTTTGTACTACAGTACTGGTCAAGTCTCAATTGTAAGTCATCTACCAACCATCTACATCGCGCAGCCTCTTTACGTCAATGGAACGGTGAACGGCCAATCAAATAAGGTATTCAATGGGATTGTTTTCGCTTCCATCAATCTTCCTTCAATAGGTCAGTACGTGGAGAGTCAAATATCTTCCCATTCCCAAAGCTCTGTAGGACTTGTAGATCCGAGCGGAATAGTCCTCTTTACTGCGAACCAGTCCTTGATCGGAACCAGCATATTTGGAAGTGAATTTCAATCAACGCTACCCACTTCAATGAAGCAGCCCTTCAATTCGATGCTAAACCAGTCTCTCGAGGGCAAAAGTGGGATTTCTGACTTTTCCTATAATGGTACAAGCGGTACGATAGTTTGCCAGCCTATCTTTGTACCTGATCCGAATGAGGCCGATAGCCATGAATTTGCGATCTTATTCGTTTCTCACCCGGATGTTCTGGCGATAACACAATCCTCCGAAATTGCGTTTCTTGGAGAAGCGACCGCGTTTACTATAACAGGCATTATAGTTGCATCGCTCGTCGCATCCATCATAGTTCTCAGATGGAACAGACGCCTAGACGAACGTGTCAAGGAAAAAACTGCTGAATTGGTATCCCTTAATTCCCAGTTGGAGGAACAAAATAAAGCCCAGAAAGATCTAATCAACATTGCCGCGCATGAATTGAGAACGCCAACCCAAACGATATTAACGACAGCTGAAATTATGGCGGATTTGCTGCCGCCTACGGAATTGTCAAAAGCTTCATCGGTTCCGTCTCGATCAAATCCACCTTCGCTTCAGGACTATAATTCTAGTAATCGTCAGGAAGAACCTTTAGTTTCCGATTTGAGGGGGTTGGTCGAGTCAACTCACAGGAACGCCAAAAGACTGGCTGTGCTAACTCAACGGATCCTGGAGGTAGCTAAGATTGATAACAAAGGCTTGAAGCTCGACCTTCAAGATTTTGACTTGAACGAGATCATCAAGGAAGCAATCGACGATGTGCGTGCTTCGTTTTCATCGAATAACTTGGGAGTCAATGTTTCAAAAATTTCCATTCGCTTTGAGCCAGCTACTCCGACCCTTTTCATTGCAGCTGACAAGACGAAAGTGTATGAAGTAATATCAAACATATTGAGAAATGCGCTTGAACATTCAAGGGGGTCAGCTGAAGGAATCGTTATTTCGTTAGAAAAATCAGCGGATCAAGTAATCGTAAAAGTTAGGGACGATGGAGGCGGAATCGATCCAGACATATTGCCCAGATTATTCAACAAATTTGTTACGAAAATGGGAACGGGACTCGGTCTCTACATATCAAAATCATACGTTGAGGCGCACGGAGGGAAAATCTGGGCAGAAAACAATTCCGATGGACATGGATCAACATTTTACTTTTCGATCCCAACTGAGGCAACAAAGCCCTTGATATTGAGCAAAAGTACCCTAAATTAGAGAATTTCTGTTCTATTGACTACCGAAGATTTATACGGTTCCCTCAGTTTTACTTTTTTACTTCCAAAAGTGACACGTGACGGAATCCAACCTTGGAAAGAGAATCGCAATAGTCGATGACGAACCAGACATTTGCTCTGTATTTTCTTTGATTCTAACACAGCTTGGTTATCCTTCTCCCTCCGTATTCCTAGACGGAACTTCTCTGATTAAAGCGATAACAAAAGATATTCAGTCCTTCGATGTCATCCTGATGGATTACCGCTTGCCCGAGATGAACGGCATCGAAGCAGCCAAAATCATTCAACGGTATCGAAAGAATACAAAAATAATCCTGACAACAGCGTATGATTCTGTGAAGCAAGAAGCTCTATCTGAAGGATTGATGTTTTTACAGAAACCTGTTTCGAAAGACGATCTTGACAAGAATCTGAAAAAGACTTTGCAAGCGATTTAACTAACACGCTCTACTAAGAGATTCTTTCCGCAATTTGGAAGAATTTACCCACATTGCGCAGGCCTCTTATCTACGAGAGTGACTGGTACGATAGACTGACCACGAGATTATTATCAGGGTTATCAACTCCGGAGCCTTGAATTGGCCTCATTTCTGCTTGTGAACGAGTCGTTAGATCTGCTGGATAGGAAGATTCTGGAAGTTGTTTGCAGTCACCATAGAGAGGGTCAAAGCTTCAACAAACTTGTGGAGGAAGTCAAACCTCTGGCATCCAGAAGTACTTTTGCACTGAGAGCCAAGAGATTGGAGAAACTGGGTTACATCGAGAAGATCTCTGATACCAAACAAAAGCAGATCAAAAGAATTCGCGGAACGCTAATAGTGCTGCTAGCTTCGAGATTACTAGAGAGGATCAGAGAGCAATGCGGTGAAGCGGTACAAGATCTGAAGTGTAAGAAAGAATTCATCCTGTCGAAAAAGGATCAAGAATATACGGATAAGGAATTTTCGGAGCTGAAGGAATCAATTCTTCAGTCGGGCGAAAGGATCAAAGAGATTTTCAGCCTAGTAGGAACCTATGCAGTGCTTTTAGGGGAACCGATTGCAGGAGACTTGCTTCTCCCCAAGCTTGTAGAGGACTTCAAAAAGCTGAATTCAGAGCTTCTTTCATTATTGAGTCTGGACAAACGTGTCATGGATTCACTAGCACGTGAAAAACTGTCAGTGGTTCCGTTCGATACTTTGAATGAGGACTTTGAGTACGCCTTCGGCGAACCAGTTGGCACAGCCCTGCCTAAATTCTCCCAAAGTCTCGAAAGAATTACTAAAAAATGAAAATGTTCTAGCACTGGCGCATCCAATTTTCAGAGATAGATGGGAATCAATACGCTCAGTATGAACCTTAGTACGTAAAGCGCACCGAACCGCCTGTTGTGGCTGAAGACAAAGCCGAGAGATACCAAATTTGGATCAGGCCCTATCAATAGAAAACGTATCTCCACCATCATGCGAGACGAAGTGATACTTTTCATCCAAGTCAGAGGGCCTTGTCTTTCGAATTTTGTTGAATTCCGTGATGGGAATCTCAAAGCCGATCGCTCCTTTCACTTTTGGGTATTGCTCCGCTAGACTGGCGATCGCCTGTGAGAGCAAAGATGGATTCGTCCTGACTCCATTTTCCCAGTAAAGAGCCTTCTCCGGAGTCAGCACAAGCTCGTACCTATCACGAGAAGTAATCTGCCATCGTGCGTAGTAACACTCCGTAGTACCGAGCTCCATTCGAGCATAAAATACCCGTAGCTTCGCAAAGTCGTTCTGGAGATCGGTCTCGACCATTTTTTCGGCGAGCTTCATACCCCTCGTTTCAAAATCGATTCTCTTCGACCCGATTGCGTGCATCAGACTCTCAACGTTCTTGAAGGGTTCTTTCTTGCAAACGAGACATTCTGGTTTACCGAATCTCAGCTTCCGGACCATTACCAAGTGCTTTTGGCAAAGTAGATGATTCTTGGTAAGCTTCTTGCTACCGCCGTCTCCGTAAAAATCGAAGCTCCTATTCGCATAGATAGTCGCAACGACTGGATTAGCCCGTTTTTGTTGCATCGGGATCAAGTTCTCTTTTGGATCTTCTTCTTTCAGCATTGTTTTTCGAGCGAGAGCCTTAGCCAAGTGTCTAGATAAGAATCAGAGCTCACTATAGGTTCCGATATTAAATCTGTACTAAAAGTCCTTGGGGTTTCTTGCTCTTTTCAGAGACCGTTTCGGTAACATAGCTTTGGCATTGTTTCATCTTTGAGAATTGATTGAGCCGTCACATTTTGGAAATGATCTTCTTGAATAATTTTGAGCTTACCAACTTACGAGACGGGTAGATCTTTTTTTATCTCATTGGGATAGCAAAAAGTATCCTAGCGATCTGCGCTTGGAACCGAATTCTATTAACAATCCACAAAAAGTAAATCTGACAGGTGCACAGAAAACCCTTCTTATCCCGCTCTATGCCAAGGCTCTGGACAGTAGATCCAAGCATTCCATTCTCCATGATAAGAAAGCGAACGAGATTGTTAGAGCAATTGACTATGATTTCGGGAATCAAGGGGGTTTTGGGAATAAGAACATACTAGTTGTTAGGGCTAAGCAATTTGATGAGTGGGTAAAGGAATTTCTCAAATCTAATCCAAATGGCGCTGTCCTAAATCTCGGATGCGGGTTGGACACAAGGATCGCCAGGATAGACCCTCCTTCTGGCGTCACCTGGATTGACGTAGATTTTCCCGAAGTTATTAAAGTGCGCAGGAACTTCTTCACGGATGGTGACGGTTACCAAATGATCGCATCATCCATAACAGAGTCGGAATGGCTAGAAAAGATTCCGAAGGACAGACCGGCGATCGCTGTTGCGGATGGGGTAATGGAGTATCTTTCGGAAGAAGAGGTTAGAACGCTTCTCAACAGAATAACGGATCACTTCTCTTCTGGTCAGATTACATTTGATGTGATGAGTTCGTCCGCGATAGAGCGTGGCAGATCCAGGCTCAAAGACACCATGGGAGCGGAACACAAGTGGGCGGTGGACGATCTCCACAAAGTAGATGAACTTGATCCAAGACTCCGCAGGATCAATTCTTTCAGTGTTTTCGGATCTAAATACGTCTCAAAGCTGCAACTAAAATACCGCCTTGCTTACAGTATCGTAAATCTTTTCCCTAATTTCAGGAATACGATTCGTTTGCTACGGTACGAGTTTTAGTACATGGAAGGTAGCACTCGAAAAAGATTCCTGATTCTCATCAACCGTTTTGAGAACCTCTCGGGTCGCTCAAATAGTAAATTACCGATCTCTCGATTGCTCTTTTTAAAATGACGAGCGGCAGGGAGGCCGTGTCTACGCTCAACGCTGCGTCTTGCCCTCTGCTAGCAACGTACTCTGAGTGAATGGGGATGTGGATAAAACCGCCGCCAAAGCTCCTCTTACTGGCTTCTCGGACGATGACGAACATGGCGTTGTTGCACAGGTAAGAGTCTGCGCTCAAACTGAGCTGAGCCGGGATTCCATCCCCGTTCAAGACTTTCACGAGACCTTCTACATCCAAGTTCGAGAAGATCCCGTCGGGCCCCGCGGGGTCGATTCGCTCGCCCGCAAGCACCTTTCCAGAATTGTCCGGCTTTGCGGTCCTCCGGTAGTTGACTGCAATCTTCTCAGGCGTTACTTTGTTTCTGCCCGAAGCTACTCCAACCCCAAGAGCCAGGCGGGGTGTTTCTCTTCGTAATTCCTGCATGATTTTCTCTTCAATTAGATCATAAGCAACGGGGAGCACCACGCTTTTTATCACCTCGCCGGAGTCGAGCTTGCGTCCCCCCAGCGACTCGACGACCAACTGCGAGGGGTTTTCACTAAATTCGAGAAATGGTTCAAACCCGAAGAGGAGCACTGAGGATGATATTGTACGATTTCAGCTCCGATCTAAGATAGCCCTTTTTGCAATTTCTCTCGACATCAGAGTAGCACAACGACGAGTTCGAGCTAAAGTACCGCTTACAGTTCAACGATGTATACGTCGACCAAGACCGGCCCTTTCCACCACCGTCACTTAGGTCGTCGTGCGATCCGTAATCAAAAAATGACGATCTCCAAGTAACACCGATCGGACGGAGATCAACCGACTCTCCCCGTTGCTAACCGCACGATGACACAACGGTCAGAAAATCAGGGCGGGCTCACCGTAAAACCTTGCTGAGCACTTTCTAAAGTAGTCGTACCTACGCCATCGGCGGATACTCCAGAGACGTAAACTTCCCATGGGCCAGATACCGGCTGAGTAACAATTCCGCCATCACCCGGGTAGAAATACGTGTAGCCTCCCAACCAACCAAGGCTGACGGGAGAAGGCATTGTCACGTTTCCGACCCAGAGGTTCAGACTCTGATCGTAAAACAGTGGCACCTCGCCCGCCGGAATGTCAGAATAGCTCGCGTAGTTGTTTGAATCGAAGGTGGGATAAAGCGATGCCGAGTACATTCCAAACTTTACTTCGGTACCGTTCGAGTAACCAATGTTCACCGTAATTTGCAACGTCTGGCCCTCTTTCACCGGATTGGGTGAGACCGTAATCTTCGGGACGATTGCACCCTGTCCAGACACCCAGACTTGTCCAAAGAAGGATCCGCTGAAAATGAACCCATTAAGATCTATGGACTGGTAAGTGGAGTTCAGCAAGACCGTGTACAGACCTTCTTTTGCATTGTTTGGAACCTGCAAGTAACCCAGATAGTTGTAAGGGAAGCCGAAGTGGGTACCCGGGTAGTAGGTTGCTCCAACATTCACCGTCGATACGACCTGACCTGTTGGGGAAACGAGCGAAGCGGTCATGTTGGAACCAATTTGGATCTCTTGACTGATAGGTAAGCCCATTTCAGACCCTATCAAGTTTGGCGTGTTAGCCGGCGACACCAGTTCGCCTTCGACTTCTATGAACTGCCCGGGGCTGACCACACCAGGTTCAGCGCTGGTCGGCGGAACGATAAACGAAGTGGACAGACCAACTCCGTTCAGAAAAGGCACAAAGCCGTACACACCGTTCAGGAGGAGGAGATCAGCTCCGATTGGATAATTTCCCACCAGTGGCGCATTCCAGGATCCAGCCTTGAATTTCAGTGGGCGGCTCAGAAACTGATTGTAGGTGTTGGATGTTATAGAATACGACAGAGCAGTGAAGCTATACGAGCCAGTGTTTACGGGGTTTCCATTAAGATCCGTTACCGCCACGCTCACATTGAACCCCAGCAGGGTGGAGTACGGTACAATCGAAATGTAAGGCTCTTCAAGCGGCGCGGGCTGGACTTCTTGGACTGCGAGTGGGGAGAGAATCGTGGCGAAATACCCGGTAAAGACCTCTGCAAAACCAAATACCTCCGCACCCGCCACGCTGGCATTTACATTGACATAGGATATTCCCGAGGCGAGCGTCGGCACGGTAATCTGACCCGTCCACGATTTTAGAGCACTGTCGTAACTCAAAGGCACGTTTGCCAGTGTCCCCTGAAGAGTGACAAGCTCGGCTGTAAAGGCAGTCGATGGTGTAAGTCCTTTAGTGGTACCGCTCGGCGTGACGCTTATCATGATGGTCTGCCCTGCTGCGAACTCAAATTGCGGCTTGTTCTTCGAATTCTTGATTGCTACTTGGATACTTGGAGAAGATCCGTGAGTTAAGGAAGCAAAATAGTCCGCCATGGCCCCGATGTTCGGAGCCCCCCATCCCGTCGCAAGGTTGTAACCGTACGAGGACACCCAGGGGGTGATGTACCCGAACGTGATTGGGATAAACTCCTTTGGATAGAGCTGGGCAGACTCTCCCATCTGGTACAGTGCAGGGTTTACCAGTCCCAGAGATCCGTCGATTTTTTGATCGATGTCAGTGACCAGGCCGGCGAACAATGGCGCAGACTCGCTGGTACCACCAGTGGGCTCATTGACGTAGCCGGCTGTGGACGAAAATGTCCTTGTATCTCCCACTTCGAAGACCGCCGGATATACATTCGCATTCAGCGACACATCCGGCTCCATCCTTCCGTTTTCATAACTGGCCGGCGTTGGAATCACATCCTGATACCAGGGCTTTGGTTCTACCGCGCTGACCCCGCCAGAGCCGCCTCCGAAATTGGATAAGGGATTCTCAAATCCTTCGTTGGACCATGCTGTTTGATACGACGAAACTACCGAAGAGCCGCTGAACGTAAGATAAGTCGTCGTACCGCCGGTGGCAGTTACATATGGAGAGCTCGCGGGATAATCGATCGCTCCCATTGGTTGAGAAGAGTACCCGCTTCCACCGCCATCACCCGAACTGTCGGTGAACGTAATCCCTTCAGCTGAACCCAGCAAGTAATACTCGTCCGGAAGGATGACGTTGAACAAGTAGAAGGAAACTCCAAGGAAGGGGAAGTAATTTTCCGATTCGCCCCAGCTCTGGGAAAATACGTTGACAATGTCCTGTTGATCTACCAGCGCAATTACCGGAGCAAAGGGCTCCGCGTAGTTCCCGGAGTACACGGTAATGTTGGCACCGGGCGCCATCGCGTGCGAAAATTCCACATCCAGCTCTTCTTCGCCTGGGGTATCCTCGACAACGCCTATACTCGGATTGTTAGGGCCGACGGAAACTATATTCAAACTGGGCGGCGCTGGTAATCTCATTTCCTGATCGTAAACTGCAAGCTCCTGCGAAATGTACGGATCGCCTCCAAATTCCAAAATCCCGATCCCCTTTCCCTTTCCGTCGTACCCCGAGGCTACAAGCGAAGATGCATTGTACGCAGAGAGTAGGTCGCTGGCAGCATAGCCCTCTATGGGAGCGGTCTCGTTCGGCACATTCCCGGACACTTGCCCTGTATTTTGTGCGGCTCGAGCGATCGGGATTGGACGTCCAAGGATGAGGGAGTTGTGCACCACGAGAGATGTAATGTTTGAGGAATACGCGTAAATTCCCGGTATCTTGGGAGTTCCCGAAGCTGTGTAATAACTGAAGGTGCCGTTGGAGTACAGTGCTGTCTGTAGCCCAAGGTAAGACTGGAGCTCACCGACGGTTGTGCCAGCTACGATGATTGAATCCTCAGCGGTGGAGTAAATGGAAAACCCCTGAGACTCTAAGCTGCTCAAGGTCGACTGATACTGTGAAACTGGAAGGAAAAGCTGCTGGATAGTTTGCTGCGACAGAAACTGGAGATACTGCGAAGACGCCGGATCTGAAATCGAGGCCTCCATGGATTGGAGGAGCCCGAGATTATTTAGAGGAATGGCGATCGTAACAACGATCGGCGACGATGGGGAAAGCGTTCCGACCTGCTTGAATCCTTTCATAGTTATCGGAGCTACCGGATTCACGTGCAAAGGAGTACTAGCCCGGTCGCTGACAAACGGGGTCGAAATGATGCTTTCTTTTCCTGCGGCAAACAACGAACTCGCAAGAAATACTGCTATCAGAAAGATCGACAGAGTAACGACTCGACGACGGGACTTCATGGACGGGCAGGAGCTCTAAAAATTATTTAACTTTTACAACTCTTACTGAACCTGTCTCAAAGGAGGCGAGAACCGAAGTTCCATACTTGGAGAATTTCTTGTACTTGTGCGTGGTAAGTTGCTCACTTTTCCCTTGCACGCGACGGCCCAGGCGGCAGTTGTTCGATTCGGCCCCTTTCCCTTCCCAAGAAGGCGCATAAAAGAAGCAAGTGGAAGATTCTGCTCCAAAAGTCAGGTAACCCTTCGAAATAACATTCCCCGGCGTGCAATGTCTATATGCTTGGACATCCAATACTGTCTCTTTGTGAAAGCAAAGCAAGTATGTCATTAGAAATTAGTTTGTCGTTCATCACTACGCTGGTCAACGTCTTGTATCTCGGAGGATTCGCTGTCTTATTCCTCTACGGTCAGAGGATCCAGCTGTCGTTCATGCAGCGCGGAGTCAGAGGGCAGCTCGCGAAGCTCGATCGGATGCAGAGTGCCGCAAGAGCCAGGCTCATCGATTCTCTGAAAAAGTTTGGAGACGGACAGCAGCTTGGCTCAGTCAATGGCTCGTCGAATCTCGATCAATCGGTAGATCGATTGCTCGGAAGTTTTGTCATCTCTCCTGTAAGCATGGACCCGAGAGGGATCGTCCCGAAGATGGAGCACATCCTAGACACCGCGGACGAAAACCTGAAGGGCGAGGTGAAGCGGATCGCCTCCGGCGCGAGCGACTCCGAGGTCCAGACCCTTTCCAACGTTGCCGAGATCGCCATCGGGCTCAATAACATGTACAAAGTAGCCAGACACTACTACATCCTGGGGACAAAAGCGGGCGGCACCTACTCAATGATGCAGCTGCAGATGCTCATGCCGCAGATGATGGAAATCGCCGAAGCGTACAATTCGGCCGTAGATGCGTTCGCTGGAAACAAGACCCTCGGCGATGGGTTCGGCCCGCTGGTTGCTGCAGCACTCGTGAACGAGGTACCTTCCTCCGGAAACATTTGGACAGAGACAGTGAAAGACACCGAGGTTGCAGAGATCAGCGTCCAAAATCATCCGGCCTACATTGTGAAGGCCAAGGGACCGGGAGGGAACGTGGGGAAGCCAGGAGAAGCCATCCAAGAAATCCTAGCGAGGGATCAGAGCGTAAAATGCGTCCTGACCGTGGATGCCTCACTGAAACTGGAGGGCGAGGAAACCGGATCGCTGACGGAGGGCGTTGGAGCGGCAATCGGAGGCTCCGGCGTTGACAGATTCCGGATCGAGGAGACCGCATCAGCTCGCGACATCGTGATGCTCGCCATCGTCGCAAAGATGTCCGAAAAGGAAGCGATCACGGAGATCCCGAAGTCGGTCAGGGATCGAGTCCCGTCGACTGTGGAGAGAATCCGCGGTATCGTGCGAGACCTGCCCGAGGACAGCTCCATCATAATAGCAGGTATCGGAAACACACTCGGAGTCGCTTGATTCCGCAGAATAAATGCAGATCAGACGCGGTCACCGTATACCTGCCACATTATTGCCCGTTGTAACATTGGAACCGGGCGCAAAAACGTCACGGCTTAGCTTCCAAATTTTTCGAGGGTTTTTCTTTCTGGTCTCTTCAATACTCACTGCGTTTCCTTCCAGTCCTCCCTGCTAAGAGTTCGGGTTCCAATTACATCGGATAATTTGGGTCTCATTTCCAATCTCCGCTTGGCGGTTGATGAGAAACTCTCACCAGGCATTCGAGCTTTTTTCAATTTCCTGCAAACCTCGTCCGACATCGCGATCGCTCTAGTCACAGATGAGGCGATATGATCTACGTATGGATATTATGGTTTTGAAGCCAAGAACTCTTCTCGAGTCTGCTAATTTTCATTCGGTTTTTCCGAATTCGAACACTCCATCTCTGAATTTGATGCTCGCGTGGCTACCGTTGCAGAATGGCATGTTTGAGGACGCGCCGCAGCGACAGAGTGTTACGCGGTTGCGAACCTCGTAGGGCTTGCCGTCATCCGATTCAATCGGGATGCCTCCCCGTACCCACAGCGGGCCGCTGGCACCCAGAGCGGGATCCTCGACGACACCGATGGAAGGTGGCAGCTCATTTTCGATCGCCTTTCCTGTTTCCCTGTCGCGTACGACCAGTCGTCCGGCCGGGCAGTGGTTGGCCTCGCGGATTGTAAGGTTGCGTGCTTCCTCACCTTCCTCCTCTACCAGATTCCATATCTGGCCGCTAGGGTCGCAAAATCTGGCAAAGGCACAAAGGTTTTCCGCATCGCTGAGGTTCAGGGTCGGCCCCTTGGTGACCTCCGCCTGCCTGTCGTACGGCTTGCGCGTTGCAGTCTCTTTCCCCTCGAACCCAATCTTTTTGTGGGTATCATCGCAGAAAGGCTTGTTCTTGGATTGCCCACAGCGACAGAGCCGGTAGTAGCTCTGCCCCTCTACTTCTCCGGCTACTTCTGCCTTGAACGATTTGCCCTGATTCCAGTCCCAGGACATCCCCTCCTTGTTGGGCGTTATGATTTGAATGCCGACGGGAACATCTCCGAACACACAGTATGGACCGTTCTTGCTAACGATAATTTTCATCTTCGCCACTTTCTGTACCCTACTCTTCGTCTACGAGTTTCTCCTCCCTCTTGAACTTGACTCCTAACTCGGCTATCTCTTGTAGCAAGATGACTTACAGTAGAGGGCCGTTAACCGACAATTGAAATTCTGGGGACTGCAGAATTCGAGATGAGTTCGAGTTTCGTCCTCGCGGGGTTCAAAAGCTTCGAGAGTTTTTTTACTGGGAGTCCGGAATTTAACTCACATTTTTAGATCATCCCATAAAATTCCAGTGCGGGAGTAATTCTTTATAGCCCGCTAAGTACTTAATTTACATTTGTGATTATATGTCCTCTTCACTGGCGAGAGTTGACAAAAGGGGAAGATTAGTCATTCCGTCGAGAATTAAGAAACGTCTAAAGATTGGATCCATCGTGCGTTTGCAGGAAAAGGAAGGGAAATTAGAGCTGATTCCAATCTCGGATCCTCTGAAGAAGCTGGAAGGTTCAGCCAAAGCTCGCGTAACCGCGAAACAACTGGACACGCTCACTGAATCAATTGTTACCAAAGAATCGTTCAGGTAAAAGGTATTCATACTGTTGCCTGTAATCGAAGCCGACCTGTTACTGGCCTATCTGACATCAAAAGATGGGCATCACGCAGGTGCGGCGAAGTATTTTTCCAGAATAATGTCTGGCGAACTGACAAAGCCGGTACTTACTCCGTTTGCTCTGCAAGAGCTTGAACTTGGAGTTAGGACTGAGAAGATACTTCCGCACGGGAAGGCGGTGAAGAATGAAGAGGAAGTCGCGGCATTCATGACCGAGATTTGTGAAGCCCTTGATTTTTACGGCATAGCGATTCAACCGATTGAATGTGGCATTTTTATCCGAGCCGCGGAAATCAGAAAAAAATACGGCCTGGCCTATTATGACTCGCACCACGCATCCGCAGCACTTTTCTATGACAAGGCAATTGTCTCGACAGATCGGCAATATGACAGA
The DNA here is from genome assembly GCA_030037995.1 of Nitrososphaerales archaeon. Taxonomy (GTDB): domain Archaea; phylum Thermoproteota; class Nitrososphaeria; order Nitrososphaerales; family CADDZS01; genus DATLTL01. The sequence goes on from JASHPQ010000118.1 coordinate 25,987, forward strand.
GTTAAAGATCTAAAGAGAATAGATCCATCCAAACTACACGGTGCATCGGAAGATACTTTACCATCAGAGACTATACCAGAAAGCGAGATGGAAGAAGAGGAAGACAAGTTCGAGGAAGCAATCAAAAACAAACCTGATTTGCCCAAGAGATTGGGAAAGGCAAGGAAAGACGACGCGAACGAGGAAGTCGGCTGAACGAAGTAAGAAACAAAAGTACTCGTCGCGATTTCCGGGACGGATCTCTCCTGCAATCTATCAGAAAAGGTCACTATTCTCGGAGTGCTTTTCGCTGGTATCAATCCGGCATATTTAGAGCATTCTTTCAAAGTCATTGTAGACTTTTCTGTGGCCGATGCCATCTTGTTTCATAGAATTCTGTGATTCTCTTCATTCCTTCAAGGACTCTTTCTTTGGATGTGGTGTAAGAAAGCCTCAGATGATTCTCCCCGTGCATTCCAAAGAATTTTCCAGCCACACTGGAAACACTACATTCGGAGAGCAGTTTGCTTGAAAACGAGCCTGAATCTCCAACGTTTGAAATGAACGGGAAGCAGTAGAATGCGCCCTGCGGTGACGCGCACTTCCAGCCCGGTATCTTGTTTATCTCGCTGACCATTGCATCTCTCCTGTCCTGATACTCCTTGTTCATTTTCTTCTGCCAGTCTCGCTCGCCTCTGAGCGCAGCTACCGCGGCGTACTGGACAAAGGAGGATGGACATGAAGTGGTGTTGTCTTGCAATTGAACCAAGATATCCGTGAATTTTTTCGGTGCAATGGTGTAGCCGAGCCTCCAGCCAGTCATGGCGTATTCTTTTGAGAACCCACTGATTATGATTATGTCACCGCCTTCGATGTCGAAGTCCGGGACTTTGTCTTCCCCATTGTAAGTTAGGGCAGAGTAAATTCTATCCAGGATCAGCGGCACCTGCTTTGATCTGCAGATTTGTGCTAGCTCTTCGATTTTGCTTTCCGGCACTATGGCTCCGGTCGGATTGCAGGGAGAATTTATGAGGACTGCCTTTGTCTTGGAAGTGATCCGTCTCTCGAATTCGTGGGGGGAGAAAGTCGTTCTAGGATTGTTATCATTCCAGTCATTTATTGCGACAGACACGCCTCCAAAGTATTCTACTATAGATCCGTAGGTCGGCCACACCGGATCCTGCATGATGATTTCGTCTCCGGGATCGAGCAAAAGTGCAAGAACCGAGTAAAGCGCAATCTTCGATCCAGGATAGAAAACGGTGTTTGACGATGACAGTCCGATACCTTTCTTCTTTTGGTCATCTATGAGCGCATCCCGCAGCTCAGGAATTCCCCTCGCAGATGTATAGTGAGTAAAGCCCTTCTGAATCGCTTCAATGCCCGCCATCTTGATATGCTCCGGCGTGTCAAAATCTGGTTCCCCGATGTCAAAGCGAACGACATCCTTGCCTTTCGCCAGTAAACCTCTAACTTCCTCGCCAGCAGCGATAGTCGGAGAGGATTTCAGCCGCTCGACACTCTTTGCTAGTTTCATGATTTAATGCGCATCTTCTCAATTTGCAATGCGGAAAAAAGTTTCCATTAGTGACTGGAAAAATGGGCTCCAGTTACTATTCCGAATAATTCTTGAGCCACCAGTTGGCAATATCCACACGCCGAGCAATCCAAACACCGTGTCTTGCCGTGGCGTATTTCAAAAACTTGTGTAAGGCAGCACTCCTTCCAGCTCTACCACTTATCCTCACGTGAATTCCCACATTCATGATCTTGGGACGTGACAGGCTCTCGTCATACATTACATCGAAGGAATCCTTCATGTAATTGAAAAACTCGTCCCCATTACCGAATCTGCCCGAAAGATAGTGAAAGTCGTTCACGTCCGGCGTGTAGGGTATCAGCAGCAGCTTGGATTTCTTGTCTTCGGACACTGCAAAGTAAGGAATGTCGTCATTGTAAATGTCAGAGTCGTAAAGAAAGCCACCTTCCTCCATGAGGAGCGGAATGGTGTTCACGCTCGGCTCCCTGCAATACCAGCCGACCGGACGTGTTCCTGTGAGATCGGTGATGATTTTCACGGCTTTATGAATCGCCTCCCTCTCTTCCTCTTTGGTCAGCGTATAGTGTTCTATCCACCGGTACCCATGAGAGCACACTTCATGCCCCCTTTTCACGATCTCCTTCGCCGAAATCGAATTTGCCTCCAGGGTTTTTGCCGTTGCAAAGAAAGTAACCTTGATCCCGTGACTGTCCAGTAGATTCAAAATTCTCCAGATTCCGACTCGCGCTTCGTATTCGAAGAGAGATTCCATCGCCAGGTCACGCCGCGGCGGCGTCCCATAGGACGGGAATTCTCCATATGTCTCGGGACCGTCGTCCCCATAGATGATAGATCTCTCCCCAGCTGCTTCGTAGTTGATCGCGAAAGTTAGGGCGAGACGAGCACCGTTAGGCCACTCGATCTTCGGAACGTCCATTCCATATCCGATGAAATCACGCCGGTTTAGTTCCCAAATTTTTCCCACAAATTATCACTCGTTAACCCTGAGTAAGCAAATAATTCTTGATCTTTCCATCGTCCAGCTCAACTATGACGCCGCGGAGTATTCCCTCGCTGTATTCACTGCCTGGATTGATGCAGAGCGTCCTCCCTATATTGACGAATCCCTTCGATTCGTGGATGTGCCCGTGCAACCCAAGTAATGGCTGGTACTTTTCGATCGCAGCGCGAATCGCAGTGCTCCCGGCCGGAATCACGGCCATCTCACCTCCCTCTACGACCGGTTTTAGATTCGCGTCCAGCTTGGGGGCGATATCCAGTCCGGAATCGATTGGAGGAACATGCGTATTAAAAATGCAGTTCTTGAAACTCTTCACCTCGGAAGCCATCTTGTCCATCATCGCGCCGAGCTCCTCTTCCGATACTTCCCGGGGAGTCTTCCACGGCGTTGGATTGCTCCAGCCGGTGCTGAGCATTTCGCGCTTGGAGTCCAGGAAGACAACCTTCTCCTCAGGGTCAATCACAAAATCAGAAGACTGTAGAATCGGGGTGATTTCTCTGAGGTCGTCGTTGCCACCAGTAATGTACACAGAGATTCCTGACCCCTTTAGGTGCTGCTCGATCATATTGACCCATCTCTGCACATTATCCAGCATCAGCTTCTTGAAAACCTCCTCGACTTTCTCCGGGTCGTGTTGAAGCTCTTCCATTTCGCCGGGAGTAGTCAAATACGGATAGTAACCCTCGAAGCGAATCTCCTTTTCGAGAGCCTCAAGTTCCGCGTTGTTCTTCGCAACGTGCTTTGCATCTGAGTAGGTCGCTTCGAAGCTGTCGTCTTGCTTGACGATCGGGATCATCAGCTTCCCGGTAATGTCGCCACCCATTATCAGAATATTTGTCTTGTAGAATTTACCGGCATTTAGGAATTTCAAAAAGCACTTTTCCGAGCCGTGCAGATCTGTAACAAAAAAGATCTTCAAGATGTCTGACAATTTTTCTTACTCTCGATTCTCGACATCCTCGGCTTCGTCATACCACTTTGCTTTGGTCCCGAGCCTTGCGCGCATGTTCCATTTCATGCTCTTGTGGGAAGCCTGGAGTTGTTGCAGAAGACCATTCAGACGCTGGCTCACCAGTCGCTTGTCATCTTCGGGAAGCAATTGACTACCGTTAGCAAAATCAACGACTTTGCCAATGTTGGTCGTCACCGTATAGTAAAAGCCCCAGTCATCCGACAGCAGCTTCGTAATGTATTCCGAATCAATCGCGCTCTTGTCATTGCGATTTCCAAAATCATGTTCCCGGACGAGCACGACGACGTCCTTTGCATCTTTCTCGCTTATTTTTACAATCTGCAGCTTTTCGAGCAACAGATCGGCCAAGCTGATCGTTATTGGATCAATGTCGAGCCTGTGGCTCAAATCTATGACGTGATTGAAGGACAGCTTGTCGAAAAAGACGTCAACATGAAGCGAGCTGGAAGTATCGAAGTAAATCTGTCTTTGAGCACCGAAGAGAGCGTTCACTCGTTCGTTGGGCTCGAAGTGGAGACTGGAAAAAAGATCCGGGATTTTTGACATGGTCTTTGACAACGTTATGAAATCGAGGTCTGTCAATTTTCTATGCATCACGTCAGACAGCAATCTCGAATTAGGGCATTGATAGTAGATTGCAGTGGCCCCCAGAAGTCTCAGCTCTATTTTCATTTTCGTGGCCGTCTGGATTATAGAAACGGCGGTCTGAAAAAAGGTTGAGAATTCCGACTTGGAGCTACTTTCCTCTCCGCTTGCCGTTGGATTTTTAGTTGTTGACATAGGCTATTCCGTATTCTAGGGATGCTGGCAATTTTAATCTCATCCGGAACTATTATGCTCATGTACCATTCTCAAAATTGGTAATCGTGTCGCTCAATTAAATATCGAGAGCAGCTCATGATCCTCCGGTTAGCTGAGAGTAACGTTGAGCACGATACATCAACCACAAGAAGCAGGTGGGAAGAACGAAGAAAAGAAGACTTTCTTCGCGAGAACCTCTAGCGGTTTAGTTAGAGAGTTTGGCACGCTAGACGCGCTTTTAATTGCGTCGGCCGCGGTTTTTGGACTTGTTTTCACGATACTGCAGTTCCCGTGGTTTTATGGTTACAATCCGGGAGCAAATCTTACGATTTCTCTCTTAATTGCTGCGATACCGTTCGCCTTTCTGATGATACTTTACTGGGCGATGGGAGTGATTATGCCCCGGTCCGGGAATGACTACGTCTGGGTTGCGAGAACGATGGGCCCGGCGATTGGCTTTGCATGGTCAGCCCTGTATATGTTTGCAGTTTTTGCAACCGCGTTCGTCGGAGCTACGTCAGCGTTGACTTCAGGAATTTCTACATCGTTTATCGTCTGGGGAATATTATACAGATTACCTTCACTCGTCAGTGCGGGGAATACCCTTAGTGCACCGGCCTACGGCTTCACTTTCTCCGTTGGCATTGCGTTATGTTTTGCAGCACTTGCCATAGTTGGTGCAAAAGCAGTGAAGCGATTCCTCTACACTGTTTGGGCAATCGCGGGAATCGGAATTGCAGCGATCTGGGGAATTCTCTTGACAACTTCCACCACAACTTTCTCAACCAAGTGGAATGCTGCGCTTTCGAGCTACTTGTCCTATAACGGAGTTACTTCTCTTGCCCTGCAGCACGGCTGGACGGCCGCACCGGTCACTTTCGCAGCTTCAGTCATTGCTCTACCGTTTACTGCATTATTCTTGCTGGGTGGCAATTTCACTAATGCGGTTGCGGGAGAAGTAAAGAATGCAAAACGCGCTATCCCGATTGCGCTCATTTTGTCGCTGGTATTCGGGATCGTATTCTGGGCGGTTACAGCAGCTCTCACTATGCATACAGTTGGATCCAACTGGATGTATTCGCTGGGATATTTGTGGGATAGTACTCCTTCTGTATACTCCGCGGCCATTCCATTTGCCCCAACATTCCCGCTCATGATCGCCCTGATGGCGTATCCGAATCAATTCTTGGTGAGCTTGATCTTGGTCACGATGGTGGCGGGATCGATAGCCGTGCCATTCGTGTACTTCTGGATTCCATCTAGATACTTCTTTGCCTGGTCTTTCGACCGCGTTATTCCAACTAGTTTCGCTGCAGTGAACAAGAAATACAGAACGCCTCACTATTCGATACTCACGATCACAGTGCTGTCTGTGATCGTCTTTGCGGCATACTGGTTCACTTCTTGGCCGACCATCGAGACTATTGGAACATTCCTGTGGTCTTTCGCTTTCGTCATACCTGGAATTGCAGCCATGATCTTCCCCTACGTGAAGAAAGACATGTTCGCAGGCGCCCCTGGCTGGATGGGGAAGAGGATTGCCGGAATACCAGTTTTGAGTATGCTCGGAGCTATCGTAACTGTGTCTTTCGCCTACATCGGTTATCTGGCACTCGTGAACCCATTGATAGTCACTCCAACCTCCTATGGCGTACTGGTTGCGGCCATTGTGATTGTAGCCTGCTTTGCAATCTACTACGTAGGCAAGTGGTATCACAAGAAGCAAGGTCTCGATACAGAACTCGCCTTCAAGGAGATTCCTCCAGTTTAGGATACTGGACAGTGCAAGCCTATGATGGAAGCAGAACAGGAGAAAAAGAAAGCTGAACTAGCCGGTCCCGGAATCGGGACTTACGAGGAAGTCGAGCGGATCCTTCCGGAGGATTATAACTCGATACTAAACCGCAAGGACACGCAGAAGGCGGTCTATGCGGTCAAGAACTACATAGAGGAAAATCTGTGTCGGCAGCTGAACCTGATGATGGTTCAGGTTCCGCTGATCGTTGATGTCGAAAGTGGGATCAATGACATGCTCGACCGCGATGGTTCGCGAACGCCGGTGCAGTTTCACATCTCCAACGACTACAATAAACATCCCGTTGACGCCCAAGTAGTACAAGCAGCTACAAAGTGGAAGCGGGTCGCCCTAAAGGAATTCGGAATGAATGTGGGTGAAGGTCTTTGCACAGACATGCGAGCCGTCAGGAAGGACTACTTCCTCGACCACGATCACAGCGCATACGTGGATCAGTGGGACTGGGAAAGAGTTGTAACTGAAGATCAGCGAAACCTAGATCTTTTGAAGGAGGTTGTAGGAAGAATCTGGACAGTGCTGAAAGGTGCTGAGAGTCGCGTGCAGGAGCTCTTTCCGGAGTTGAAAGACAACAGGTATCCAAATCTCCCGGATGAGATCAAGTTCATCCACGCCGAGGATATTCTCGACATGTACCCGGACCTGCCCAGAAAAGAGAGGGAAACTGCAATCTTGCAAAAATACCCGGCGGTTTTTATCATCGGTATTGGCTGGGTCCTCAAGGACGGCTTTCCTCACGAGATGAGAGCGGCCGATTACGACGACTGGGTGACGGAAACTGTTTCCGAGGACGGCCGGCCAATGCACGGCTTGAATGGAGACATCCTCGCTTGGAATCCGGTCACAGAGCGCAGGCATGAGCTGTCGTCAATGGGAATCCGAGTGAATGCGACGACGTTACGACAGCAGCTCGAAATCAGCCACCAGCTGGCCTGGCTCAAGCTCCCGTATCACCGTTCAATAATCAACGGAGAGATTCCGCTGAGCATCGGCGGAGGAATCGGCCAATCTAGAACATACATGCTGTTGCTAAAGAAGGCGCACCTCGGTGAAGTCAGTGTCAGTGTTTGGCCAAAGATCTTGAAAGAGATCAGCGCAAAAAAGAACATCCATGTGCTCGAGTGAAGGGCATACCCTGATTACGATTCCAGGCAGCTAGGGTTCAGACAGAAGCCCCTATAGTCTGACTTTCAATATCGCTGTATCTAAAAGACTGATGACGTTGAAGCACTGCCCACCTATAAGATGAAATCGACATTTTAGGGCATTCTGGTTTTGATCGAGCATACCGTTTAGAAGCTCAATTTGAAGGGCAACGGAGCTAAAATCCTTCTTTCCCTCGTCGAGTTCATCTGCTTTGGTGAATTCCTGGGTCACCAAGTTGAGACACCGAGAGCGCCGCGTTTACTTCGTTCGCTTGCTTTCCTGCGAGCCGCAGATTCTTTAGCCGGTTGTCAAGCGAAAAACGATGGATCAAAGTTTCCCGACGCGATCTTCGGACCTTTTAATTGACTGAAATTTCTGTGAGCGAAGAGACAATTGAGACCCGGCTAGCCACCGATCCATGGACGGAAATCAAATTATTGAAAATTACCAAAGATCGAGCTTTGGGAGATCCTGCTGCAAAAGGCAGATTTTTAGACGGCAGATCCCCTTAAGAGACGGTAAATGCAAAGCGAACGGACACATTTACCGTGTCGGACACACGGACCTGCATTGAGTGCACGAGAAATCACTCGGACTATTTTAAAGTCCTCTAAGCGAACATGACCGCCTTATGGGTTGATTTCGTTGAAAACAAGTACTGGCACTTTGCACGGAGAACAGAACCGAGAAAAACAAGAGCAACCCGATTTCGGAACCTATCACCACTCGACGCCCCGAGGTTCCGCCCAGCTAAGAGAGGCGATCAAAATTCTCTTTATTGAGGCCTTCCACAGACTTCCCTTTTCCAGAGACCAGAATGTCAAAGTACTTGACGTGGGTTGTGGCCTGGGGTTTACTTCGTGCACCTGCGCCGAGTACTATGCGAGCGCACTGGTGACCGGAATCGATACGTTCGAACATGCTAGCCTCCACGGCTCGAGCCTCGCGAAGGCGAGAAAGAACGCCAAGATCCTTGGATTATCGGACAGGGTGCGATTCCAGAAAGGAGATATTTTCCGTTCAAACTATAGACGGGGTAACTTCGACCTTATTGTTTCCAATCTGGTCTTCCACAACTTTGGAAAGAAGCGTTTCGACGCGTACACGCGTCTAGCCTCGTGGACGCCTCCTGGCTCATACGTGTTACTCGGCGA
>JASHPQ010000119.1 GCA_030037995.1 Nitrososphaerales archaeon
CACGCATCTTAAGGGAAGACTGGCCCGTATATTACACTCGGCATGACACCGTTGGGTGGGTAGAGACGAGCCCTTGCCCAGTTGATGTAATAATTTACAGCTGAAGAGCCGCCTATTGCTCCAAGGTAAATGTTGCTCGCGCCGCTGAGTGGGTTATTCGTGACAGTACCGCTATATCCGCCTGTTGTTGAGTAGAGCTGGGGAGCATCATAGGCGGTCCATGATGTTGCGCTTGTCCCAGTATAAGTGACGCTTCCGTACGTCCAAGTTCCTGATGCCGGGGAAGTCCCGGCTCCATTTGAGGGCTCAGTCACCGTGCCAGCGATATCGTAGGCTTGGAAGAAGTAATAACTATCAAATCCCATGCCTGCGCTAATACCATTATTTGAGCCCGACACTGTCGCTGCATTCAACAAGCCAACAACACCTGTTCCATCATTAGTTTGGGTTAGTGCAAAACTTGATTCCGTTATCATAGCTACGTTGCTCAAGGCAGTATTGAATACGAAAGCGGGGGCATGCGCATTCGTTGTACCGGATATTTGGATCGCACTGATCGTCGTACCTCCGGGTCCAGCTACGCCTGTTGCCTGCGCCACAGCAAGTCCACTGTGAACTGAAAAGTCCGCTGTTGGCGTATTGCCGTTGAAGTAGGCAGAAAAAACTGTCGAGCCATCATCATACTGACCATAAGTTGTACTGAGCTGAGGTGCCTCTCCAAAAGGTCCTGAAGAGCTGAGATGATTGGTTCCAGTCGCGTAAAAGCCCATGTAAATAGTAATCGACGACAGAGGTGCGATACCGCTGGAATTCAGCTTCACCCAGACAGTGGAAGTCGAAGAACTGGCCGTCCCGCTCTCTATCCAGGCATTCAGACTGTTTCCACTCCAGTCAAAGAATAGCACATTATTTACTGGGTTATCCAGGTAAGAAGAGTAAGCTGACCATGGTAGATCGAGCTGCACTGGAGTACCGCCCGAAACTGCGCTGGTCTGTTCGTTGCTCAGAGTTATCGGAACGTAGTCCAAGATCCCTGTGGGCTGGACCTTTGGAACCGGATACGGGCTGCCGGGATTCACGAAGCACGCCGCAGCTCCTTGAAGCGCGGTCAGCGCACCGGAATTCCAGTAAATGGTAATTGGAAATATTTCCTGCTCTGCAGTATTCAGAGTGGGCGCTGTGCCAACCCAGTAAAAGTTCTCATTTTGACCAGGACCGATCAAGTCATTATTGTTAGTGTTAGTCCAAGTGATTATACCGTTGCTGACGCTCTCACTCCATCCCGTGGGTGCTGAAGGGGCCACGTTTGAAAAAGTGGACGCGTTTAGGACAACTTGATCGATATCAGCTCCTGAAAAGTACGAATCGTTGACCGTCAGCTGGAAGGGTTGGGTCGAACCGCCACTGCACGTAGCTGGAGTTTCGGTGTACCAGCCAATATTGTCTCCTGCAATCGTGGATTCGAACGGGATGTTCTGCCCGTAGATTAGCACTTGGTCCGGAGGAAGTCTAGTACCGGGCAGAAGCATAAAAATCGCGAACTGACCATAGTATGCCAAGTTGTTTCCTGGGATCGTCGAGTCGTCCGTCCCGAGGGTCATGTACTGGAAATTGTCAAGCGAAATGGGATAGGCGGAAGCAAAGTATAGCGTCTTTGTCACGCCGTAGGGAATATTAATTTGGGCGAATGAGCCCTTCGTTGTACTTAAGATCTGGCCAGTCGTCGGATTCACATTTACAACGTAAAAGACGTACACCGGGCTGGTCTCACCGCAGTGGCTCGTGGGCGTGCCCGCATCGCAAGTCTCCATAATCCACAGATTTGCCTGCGAGTTGATTACCAGATCGGCTTCTTGAGTATCCTCATTTGTGACGTTAACCGAGAAGACGATGGGATCCTCGATTCCGCAGTAACTGCAACCGTCATTCGTATGGTTTTGTCCTTCCGGCACTAGCGAGCCCGGATGGGGATTACTCGCATTGAAGATCCACGAGCCCCCATCGCACTGAACGTTTAGTGCACAGATGTTGCTGAAGTCTCCATCAGAATCCCATTGCGCCGGCCCGCTTACGTAGTCATACCAATAGAAGGTATTGAACGAGATCAGTGCCGATCCTATACCAGATGCCACATCAGATTCCAGAGACGACGAGCTGGTGTACTCGTTAGGGTATGCACCAAGTGCAATTACGCCTGTTAAAGTTACCACTTTTATGACGAAGGTCGCAGAGATGCTTGTTACTGATATGTTCGTATCAATAGCTTTCGTCGATTGTCCCTGTCCTAAAGCCATCGGAAAAATGGCAGGATGGTCATTGACTGCGGTGCAGGTTGAGACCCCACTTATTTCATGACAAACCTCAGAGGAGTTTTCATACAATTCCTGCTGTGCGTTGGTACCGTTGAGAACCCAATACGCCGCAATGGCTTCCGCAGGGCCTGTGTTGTTAACATAAAATTCTAGATAGTTTGAAAGTACTGTACCGAATACGAGGAGATTTGCTTGGTTGGTTTCCTGTTGCGATTGCAGAGCGCTTTGTTGGACTAGATTCTCTTCAGCTTTTATTTGATCATTTGTTGTAACATAAAAATAGGTAAAACCAACGCTGAAAATCATTCCAAATAGCATAATAGCTGCAATGATCCCTGCAATTGCCTTCCTTCCTCCTGTTAACCTTCCAATTTCGCGTACGTTTAACAAGAAGATAATGGCACCGACTTTTCCTTCAGCTCAGGGATTCTCTTTTCTCACTCTATGTCACGGTACAGACGGCCGCAGCTTGAAGATTGGTAACCTCTCCTCCGTCCCACGTTATCGTGAGCGGAAATATGTACTGGGTGGTTCCTGAAGGAGAAGGAGCTGTGGCAGACCACTGGAAGGCTTCTGTTCTACCAGGTGTAATAGCTCCTGCATCGGTCGAATTCGTCCACGTAATTGTTCCGGCAGCCGCTGATCCATGCCATCCTGTGGGTAAGGTTCCTACGGTCACGGCAGAAAATGCCGAGGCATTCAACACGATCTGGGTGATTCCATACGCAGTGTTAGCGAATATTGAGTCATTTACGTTAAGGGTAAAGGGCGTCGAAGATCCGGGGTTGCAGGAGACAGGAGTCTCATAGTACCATCCAAGGTTGTCTGCTGCTGTAGTAGATTCAAATGGAATGTTCTGACCGTAGACCTGCGAGTTGGTAGAGAGGATTTTGGTTCCGGCAAACAAGAGGAAGACCGCAAACTGACCGTAATAGTACGGGTTGGTGGAGATCGAGCTGGTCAGGCCAATAATGGAGTAGGGTTCGAGGGAAAGGTCGTACGCGGCGCCGTAGTAGAGCGTCTTTGTCACGCCGTAAGGAATCTCAATTTCTGCAAAGGAACCGGCTGTGGTACTGGAAATGACTCCAGTAGTCGGATTTACATTCATAACGTAAAACACGAAGAAGGGGTTGCCACTAGGGCAGTTGCCTTCAGTTACACCGGAGTCGCATGTCTCTATAACCCATAGATTTGATTGTGAATTGATCACAATAGTTCCGAGAGAGGGATCGTCATTGGTGATGTTTACGGAGAAGGCTATCGGAGCTTGATATGGTTGTGTTATTGTACTGGTGGTTGTTGTCGTTGAGGTCGAGGTAAGTGTAGGCGTCGAAGTCGACGTAAGTGTCGAGGTTTGAGTCAATGTCGATGTGCCAGTCGATGTTGAAGTTGTCTTCGTCGTAGAAGACGTCGAAGTTGGATTGCCATTATGATTAGTAAAAACGCTCGAAGAGACAGTCGTATAGTATTCCGTTGATGTCGACGTAAGCGTCGTGGTTAAAGGTGATGTCAACGTCGTTGTGGTGGTTGTTGTCCTGGTAGTAGTGGAAGTGGAGGAAGTAGTTGTGGGTGCGATATAGCCGCCTGGGACGAGCGATCCGCTGTACGGGTTGTTGATATTGAGTTGCCAGGTGCCTCCCGAGCACTGAACTTCCTGATCCGCCGCGTTGGTACACAGGTTGTCATAGGTGTTAGAGCCCAGGGTAGTCGTTGCGGGAGGACCGCTGAGGTAGCTGTACCATGAAAATGAAGAAAACGCCATTTCCAAAGAGCCAAAGCCGCCCGCGACCAGTGAGTTGACTGAAGCGCTCGTCAGCTGCTGACTCGGATATGTCCCGATTGCAGTTGTACCCTCTTTAGTGATAACTTTGATGACATACTGAACGTTAGCTGGAATAACTATTGAGGGAGCGAAATCGGAATCGTTGAAAGTCTTGGATTGACCAGCGGCAACATTGAAAGGCAGATTCGAATTGGCTGCAGGAACGGCAACGGAGCTCCCGCTGCATAAGGTTGGAGGACTCGGACAGTATTCATACACGGCTCCCGATGACTGATCAAGAATCCAGTACGCAGTTATTGAGACCCCAATTCCGGTATTATTCACGTAGAATGCCAGCTCGCCGCTTTGGGAGATGCCATAGACTGAAAGATGCTCCTGCTGCTGCACGTTTTGGAAGTTATTCTGGTTTTGAGCAATCGACGATTGCAGGCTCTTCTGGTCTTGTGCTATAACGTAGAAGTACGTGGAGCCGATCGTTATCAGCATCGCAAACATCATCAAAGCTCCGATGATTGACGAGACTGCGATCCTTCTTTTCCTGCTGCTTTGGAAATTGATTTGCATTTCCCTATTCAATGCTCCCAAGAGCGACTATGCTCATTTACTCAAATGGGCGTAGTGTCAGGGGTCACTTGTTGGTACGTTGATGAAACTAGTCCACAGCTATATTGTACTGCGGATTTACCGCTACCAACTGTTGTCGAATTTTCCCCAGTTGACTTGAAAGTGTAAATCGCATCTTTTGCAAAGTTCGTCCCGATGCTGATGGTAATCGGTTTGATGCCCTGAACATACAATATTGTCGATGTAGGCGCAGTGTAAGTATAAGTCCAGGTGGAATTGCTAATTATCACGTTACGAATGGTGACTTCGCTCTGGCCGCTATTGAAATACCACACCGTAACTGACGATGACGCACTACTGCTGAAGTTCGCGTCGACACCTTCGTAGCTGATGGTGAGACAGTTACTGTTTGAATTTACTGAATTTCCAAAACTTTTTTCACTAGCGACTGCAGCGTTGCTCGCCCACGCCCAGACCGTGAATCCCACCGCAAGAGTGACGCCCATCATGAGGACTGCCCCCATAACTTCACTAACTGCGAGTCTGGATCTCTTTCCCGAGAGCTTTTTCTTGAGATTCTTCAAGGTCTGATCAAATCGCAAAAATTCAATTTTTTTTTAAAATCACAGAAATAAGAAAAAAGGAGAGGAGGGACACTGGATCCTCCCAGTAGGCTTAGCGTTCTACTGAGCAATCAGTGAACCTGATACAGATTGTCCGTTGACGAAGTTGATGACGTAGTTGAATGTCTGTCCAGTAGTGATAGATGCGCTATTCGCGCCAGTGTTCGGATAGAATGTATATGAGGTAACTTGACCTGGACTCAACGCGTTTGGACTCAAGGAGTTGTAGCTGTTTACGAAGGCGACAAGGTTCGCTGCGACGTAATTTGAGGTCGAGCTCCAACTGGTAATTGGACTAGCAAGACCAGTTCCAGTCAAGGTGACCGAAGAGATGGCGCTAGCTGATCCGGGGTTGTTCAGAGATAGTGTAAGACTAGAGGTTGCTACTTGTCCACCAGTTGTTTGTGAGACTCCACCGTACAGCGTAGCCGATGACAAGGTTACTGTCTTCACGTTCGAACCGAACAGACCAAACGTGTAAGCTCCGACGACCAGTGCTAAGACGAGGGTTCCTGCGATAAGGATGATAGTTGCAATAACAGGAGTAACTCCTTTCTTGCCGCTCTTCATCCTAAGTATTGAGGTGTTCATGAGGCAAAAGTCCCTTCGCCCTAATAATAGGCATTAGGAATATACACTTTTGATCCGTGACTCTTGGTGGTGGTACGGAGTATGGATCCATATCGGATTTTGGTCTAGGCAACGACGAATCTATTTTTTCGAGCCGCTCTGTCTATCTTTTTGCTGCTGATAGATATATATCGCTAGTTCTACTGAATATATCGACTTTTGTTTTTATCGTACGCCTTAACTAGATTCATGAGTTAAATGAACTCCCTTGGAGGTCGATTGGTTAGATGGAGCTCAAAAACGTAGAAAAAATGAAGATCCTCTTTGTAGCTCCGTTTGCCCATTGTGACGGACACCATTGTTACGTGGCGGGCACGGAATCAGAGGCTTTGTCAAAAGCCGGATTCGAAGTACTCTTGCTTACATTCACGGGCTTGATCGATGACAGTGTTTGTCTCAGTGTAAAAACAAGGAGTCTACTTAGCCCTCGTCGACGAGACATGATTAACAGAATAATCTCTCACGAGATTACGAAATGGCCGTTCATGTTAGTCACCGTTCTAGCCACGCTGATTAAAGCAGTTCAAATCTACAATAGAGAACAATTCAATATCATTCACTTGAGGGATGCAGACCCCTTCCCCTTCTTGCCAAGATTAGTGGGTATGTTTGCCAGTAATACCAGATGGGTGGTCTCGTTACTGGCAACATTAAAACGAGTGCACTTTATCGGACCTCTCTCCAGATTTCCACTATGGTCTGTCGTCTATAGGATTTCGCTCAATAATCGTAATCAGTATCTATACGTATGTCAGAACGATCAAATAAAGTCCTACTATTCGAAAGAATTCTTAGGCGGAATTCTAAACGGCAATGTTTTCGAATTAACGCCAATGATCTCCACTTCGAATTCTTATAATCGGAAAATTTCTGAAACTGAAGCAAAAGCTTTCTTGAGATTACCCTCAGAAAAAAGGATCTTTCTTTCTTTTGGAAGTGTTCACAATGGCAAAGATCCAGAAACAATTTTCTCTGCGCTCGAATCATTTCCAAACTTACTATGCCTTCACGCCGGTAAAACTACTTCAAACATGATTACGAAGTTCGATCGCTTGAAAAACCACTACAACGGGAGCGTAAAGTTCATCGACCGGTACATCCCCGAAGTAGAAAAGCCGTACTATTTTGCAGCATCTTCCGTGATAATTCTCGCGTATACAAAAGATTTCAGAGCTACATCTAGTATGTTGTGGGAAGCTTGTAGATTCAGGACGCCCATAATTGCGAGTGATTCCGCTCAACTTGGAGAATTAGTCCATTCCTTTGGCCTCGGACTGACCTTCGAAAGTCAAAATCCTACATCTCTCCGCGAAGCTATATCGAAATTTGTGTCCTTTGGTGACGATCGAATATCTGTGATGAAGGCTAATTGTGATAAATTTTGTAGCTATTTCTCAAGCGAGGATTGGACGATTAAATGTTCAGACCTCTATCAAAGGTTGGAACAAACCAAGCCGATGTTGAAAGGTCATAAATTGTCAGGGCACGTATATATAACGAACGAGGAGTTGGCCCCACATGAACTGGTCTAAGCGACGAGTTATCGTTACCGGAGGTGCCGGATTCATCGGAAGTAATTTAGTTGACCGGTTGCTCAATTTAGGCGCTTCCGTTACCGTTGTGGACAAGCTACTTGTTCCTGGCAAGTCTTGGTTATGGACAGCCAGACTGAACCGTCTTTCTGAAATATTCAAGAGACATGGTCTCTCTGACATAGATTTTCACATGATCGATCTTGAAAAAAATATTGACGAGTTTCAACTGCTTGCAAAAAAAAGCGACGTGGTTTTCCATCTAAGCGCAGTGTTTGGTGGAAGAGAGTTCGTAGACGTACATCAAGTAGAGTGCTCAAAGATGCTGACTATAGATCATAATGTGATAAGCTCTTCCTTCGATGCCGGCGTCGAGCATCTTCATTACTCCTCTAGCGCCTGTGTTTATGCTCCATCCTTGAATCGGGAGGACAAATTACTCAAGGAGAACGACATTTTGAGCACATCAGAGGGATGGCAAAGCAGCGACAATCTTTACGGATTTGCTAAGCTGATGGGCGAACTACAGCTCCTGGCTTATTATACGGAAAAAGGATTCAAATCGTCAGTTTGCAGATATCTCACCGTTTATGGTCCCGGAGAATTTGACGCGAGTCACGCCATAGCTGCCCTCATAGAAAAAGCCCTGGACAAACATGATCCATACATAATCTGGGGATCGGGGAAACAAGAACGAGGATTTACGTATGTGGATGACATCATCAGAGGATCAATTCTAGCTTCGCAAAAAATTTCTGATGCCACACCCGTCAATTTAGGATGGGATAAGCGATATGCTATAAGTGCCGTTGCAAGTTTGATCCTCAAAATATCCGGTCACAAACCACAACTGATAAAATTCGACAAAACAAAACCGGAAGGTCCTTTCAGCAGGGCGCTCGACATATCTCGTGCCAATTCTCTCCTTGGCTGGCTACCGGAAGTTGATCTTGCTGATGGCCTTGAACGAACCATCAAATGGCATAGTTCCGTCAGACAAAGCATCAGCGTCTCAGCCTCTTAGCAGACTGGTTAGGAAATTCAAGTTTGCCAAGAGAACGCGTTGCTGTCGTCGGACTTGGAAAATTAGGACTGTGTCTCGCTACTATCTTAGCAAGCAAAGGTTACGAAGTCACGGGAATTGATACTGACGAACACAAATTAGAGCTTATCTCACAGGGGAAGCCGCCAAATTTCGAGCCGAGACTGGAGAGACTTCTCCGGAAAAATCGAGACCGACTGTCGGTTTCGATGAACTATGAAGATATTAAGAGATGCTCTATTTCATTTGTAGTAGTTCCCACCCCCAGTGAAACTTCGGGTGAATTCTCTCTTTTCTTTGTAAAACAAGCAATGGAAAAAGTAGGATCAATTATCTCTAAGGTTCGAAAGTACCACCTCGTTGTTCTAACTAGCACTGTAATGCCAGGCTCAATGCAAAATACAGTGAAACCCACACTTGAAACAAGTTCAGGCAAAAAGTGTGGCGCAGATTTCGGTCTTTGCTATAATCCGGAATTCGTCGCTCTAGGCGATGTTGTCAGAGGGATGGTAGAACCTGATTTCATCCTTTTAGGCGAATCTGACAAGCGCGCTGGTGATATTCTTTCCAAACTTCAGAGGAAATTGTGCAACAACTCACCATACATAGAAAGAATGGATTTTGCCAATGCCGAGCTTGCAAAAATATCAGTGAATTCCTTTGTAACAATGAAAATGAGTTATGCAAATACCCTCGCTGAAATTTGTGAAAAAATGGAAGGAGGTGATGTTACCAAAGTAACGAAGGCAATCGGGCGAGATAGCAGAATAGGTCCGGCTTATCTAAAGGGAGCTCTCGGTTACGGGGGACCTTGTTTCCCGAGAGACAATATTGCTTTCGCAACATTCGCTAAGAGAATAGGTGCGCAAGGAGATCTGGCGATAACTACCCACGAAGTCAATATGCGACAAATTGATCGAATCACGCAGAGGATAGAATCTGAGGGAGTAGCTCCTCCGTTCAAAATTTCAGTCCTTGGACTGAGCTATAAGCCGAATACAAATGTTGTCGAATCCTCTCAAGCGTCCATGTTAGCTGTTTCACTTGCAAGGAAAGGGTTTGAGGTTCATGTTTTTGATCCAGCTATTACAACAGTTTCGAGCGGAGTTATAGTGCCCGCTCTTGTCTACGAATCACACCTTCTAAATTGCATAAGAAATACGGAGCTTTGCATCATAGCAACTCCATGGAAAAGGTTTTCGAAGATAAACAAAGCAGAATTCAAAAATAAAATCGTATTCGATTGTTGGGGGATTTTTGATGGCTTACCCAAAGCAAAAAAGTATCTGCGGATCGGGCTTTACGCGCCTAGCGCATAGTTGATCACTACTTGAGTAGGTTAAGGATCGCGCTTGCACGAATTTTCTTCGAAAGTAGTAAACGCCGTCTCATCAGGATTGGGCATCGGGCTCGATGTCGTTAAGAGAATTATCGATCTGATCAAACATACTCAACACGAACGTTACCATAATGTGGTATCTAGGTTTAGTCTCCGTTCCCATGGATCGGATTCGCGTTATCCAAAGTGGTTTTGATATTCGGGAGGAGTGATGATATTGACTTTATCGATCACCACAATGATGAGATCTTTGGGTCTTAATGGAATAGCTGAACGTGTAGTGGCTCTTCAGGAAAGAGCCCGAAGAAGAAAGCGAATCTCATTTTATTCAAGTTTTGTCCACCCTGGAAATTTGTGTTATGATGTAGGAGCAAACGTAGGAAATAGAACGGACATTTTCATCAGGCTTGGAGCGAGAGTGGTCGCAGTAGAGCCTCAAACCGAATGTATGAGGAAACTCAGAAGAAAGTTTGGGAATCAGTCCAATGTAATTTTGGTACAAGCAGGACTGGACGAAGTTGAAAATGAATCTCGAACGATTTTCAAGTCAAGACAATCCGGCATCTCATCGATGTCGGAAGAATGGATTACGAGTGTGAAGACGAGCGGGAGGTTCAGAAACGAGAGCTGGGTGGATCATGAACAAGTTCCCGTCACTACCTTAGATGCCCTGATTTCAAAATATGGACTACCCTCCTTTTGCAAGATTGATGTAGAGGGTTATGAGCTAAATGTGATTAAGGGTCTTTCAAATCCCATAAGTGTTATTTCATTCGAATTTACCCCAGAAATAATACGTCTGACAGTGGGGGTGATAGAACATCTTCGGGCTTTAGGGCCCTATCAATTCAACTATTCCATCGGAGAATCGATGAGGTTATCACTCGGGAAGTGGGTGAGCGGTCAAGAAGTCATTAACCACTTGGTTACTTTGAAAGACAAAACGATATTTGGAGACGTATATGCGTCGATGCATCCAATGAAATAAGTTCAGAATCGAGCTCCGCCTCTCAAAGATTAAAGGAATTACAAAGGTGGAATCATGGTATTGAGCTTCGGGATTTAAAATGTTAAGATTCATGGTTATGATGAAACTTTCATTTCAAATACAGGTGGACCAGCTAGCACATTTGGAGATTCTGACTTTTCCCGAGCGATCTCTTTGTTGTAGCTCGCTATCAAGATCCAAATTATACACGCTAATGGAGGGATCAATTGGATTGATCCCGAAGGCAAGAACAGGCTAACAATTGGCGTGAATACTGCTAGCAAAAGAGAATTACGGTCGTAACTCGAGATCAGTATTAGAGCATAAACTGGTACTAGATAATACCGATAAATCGAATGTATCTCAACGTCGAAAATAGCGACAAATATGGTCATCGCAGTAGCTGAGGATATGATAAGGATAGAGCCGTTGAAATTGTGGCGAAAAATAAACAAGTAGTAACATATGATGCAAACCAACGGAATACCGAGCCAAAGGCTAATGGAATTCAGGAATGCCGGGCTAAATAATACTGACAATCCAGGAGTATGTTTTATGTCGGTATAAGTAAAGGTCCCAAAATTGCAAACAAGACTTCTCCACGTATCTGAGAAGGTTTGACAACTTAACGATGTAGTTGCGAGGGACGCTGTTGTTGATGGATCAGAGGTGGCATTTGTGGCTGAACTCCCGGAAGGATATGCAGGATACAGACCGTAGCTCAGATCTGAGATGTACAATCGAGGGGCTAAAAGCAAGAATGGGATCGAAACTGATGCAACCATTGCACCGATCACCGACATTCCTCTGAGAAGATCCTTTCTATAATATATCGCAGTCCAGACAAAAAAGATCGGCAGAATGAAAATGACTTCCTGCTTCAGCAGAATGGCTACTCCAATCATAATCGACGCAATCATTGGCCTTTTGACTAACAGGAAATAAAGAGCGAAAAGAAGAAAGAGAGTCATAGGTTGACTACTGTACCACAAATAGCCCTCATAAAGCAGAAAGAAAGGAGAGATTGCGTAAGATAGACCAGCAAAAATAGCTATCTTTTCTGACACGATATGCTTCACAATAAGATAAATAACCGGAGCAGTCACAGCATCAGCTAACCAAATTGGAATCGATGCTAGATGCTGACCGCCTAATTTGAAGAACGGGTAAAGCAAATAAAGAAAAAGTGGAGGATAAGAATACCCAAAATCTTTGTACGGAATGAGTCCTTTACTCAGATTAGCGAGTTGGACAACGTAATACCCGTAGAAGTCGTGATAAAGTTCGAAACCAGGATTAAAAGCCCCGTATAGATACCAGTCCAGATTCACCTGATTGTCGATTCCGTAAGTTATTTGCAGGAGAGCGATGATGGCCCTACTGACGAGAGCTATTGCGAATAACCAGAGAATCGTCTTTCGCATAAGTTGTGACCCATCGGGAGTACTTCTTTGACTTTTCGGGACGTCTTACGTCCCTCCAAGCTAACTGTCGCGCAAAAAAGTCTAACACTAAAGTCGGTAGGAGCCAGATAGCTCTCCTCTTGTCCTCGGAAATTGCGTTTTTGATTGCGAGCAATGAGACTGAAATTTGCATACTTGGTGCTGTACTTTTTGCGAATTTCATATGACCGAAGTACATCCTTCTTCGCCTCTCTAGAATGTGTCCCAAACAACTCGATGCATCGAAGTAAACCCCTGCACCATCCTCAAAGACAATCTTGTATCCCTTTTTTTCAATCGAAATACCAACTTGTTCATCGTCATTTACCGAGCCTTCTACCGAATCCACAAGCTTTGCTTTGAACGCGACTAAAACTGAACCCATGTGGCAAGATCCATATTTCTTCATTTGCAACCTCTTGCCTTCAGTCAGAATAGCCCATATCAACTCATCAATGTGATACGCCAGATTCGAGTCTCCGATCGGAATTTGCCTGCAGGAAACAGCACCTACATTTGATTGAGAAAGTCTATTCAACACTCTTTGAATTGCACCACGTTTTGGTACGGAATCCGCATCAATCTCTAAGATGACTTCATATGAGTTCTGTAGGGCATAGGAAATTCCATCTGCTAAAGCTGCAGCTTTACCCAGACGTTCTTCATGGACCAGAACGTTAGCTCCGAAATTACTTGCTACTATTCTAGTGCGATCTGCGCTTCCATCATCTATGACAAGTATATCGTATTCGTTCCCGAGCCGATCAAGTAAAACTGACAGACTTTCTTCCTCGTTAAAAGCACAAATTAGGATTAGTGTCTTTGAAAGATGTAGACTACTGCCTGTTTGAGCTGGCGTGAGGAGCTTTCTGTCTTGAATTAAGCGGGATGAGGTCTGAGCCAACAAAATGAATCCTCGGAGGAAGATTGGACTTGAACTGTTGAAGATCAATCATATTCGTTATGAACACCAGATTTCGATCATGTCATCAGGATTTCAAATTCGTACCCGGGAGCTATTTGGAGAGATTCTTATATCCGGAATCGGGTGAATTAGAGCATATCAAGATTGGGAGGAATTTTCCGAAATCCGAAACTGGAATAAGGATGTCAAGTCCACAACCACTATTAAAAAAAAATCGAAGAAGTATTTCGTTTTACTCTTGAGTCGAAAGTCGTTATATTTTCCTGCTAGATTTCCTTCTGTAAATGGAAGAAAGATCAAGGTCATAGGTTTAGTCGCTTTGATGGTTTTGGGGGTTTTAGGCAGCGCAAAGACTTTGAATGATCACACCGCTTCCGCCGATGCCTCTAACATTGGTTTCCTACTCCAGTCGCGCCCACCTGTCCTCCCTGCAGACGGAGGAACTTATTCCTCGATTGTGATCCAATTGGAAAACCTGACATCTATGACGGCATATATTCCCGCCTCGAGCGTAACAGTACAGCTATCATCTTCAAGTCCACAAACAGGCACTGTTCCTAGCTCAGTGACACTATCCGCTGGTGAGTTGTTCCAAGTTGTCAACTTTACAACCACCACTTTGCCAGGCCAGACAGTAATCAGCGCGATCGCTTCAGGATATGAGATCGGCTCGCTGACAATGACGACAAAAACGGTTGGGGGGATGCCAGTCGCGCTGGATGTATTTCTGAGTCCAAGTGTAATTCCTCCGGATGAGACGTTAAACTCAGAAGTTATAGTCGAAGCGGTGGATGCTTTTAACAATCCAGTAGAATTGGGCAGCAGTCTTACGGTTACTCTTTCTTCCTCAAACAGCCAAGTTGGGTCTGTTCCCTCTACAATCACAATAGCTGCCGGTCAGAGTTTTGCCGCTACGACCTTCCAGCCAACTTACATTGCCGGTGAAACCACGATAACCGCGCAGGCCGGCAACTACAACACGGGCTCAGCTGTAATGACAACCTCTGGTCCAGTCGCGAGACAGCTAGTTGTTTCGGGACCAGCTATGATCCCAGCGTTTTCTGGACAAACAGCCCTCCTCTCGATTCAACTTCAAGACCAGGGTGTCAATGGCTCGGTTCCCGCACTTGCACCTTCTCCCGTGAGTGTCGTTCTGACCGATAATAACACAGAGGTTGCAGATCTATCTAGCAACACGGTCACGATCCCAGCTGGTTCATCCTACACGACTGTGACAATAACCTCATACGGTCAGACTGGTACTGCCAACATTACAGCCTCTGCCCAGGGTTATGTTAAGGGTTCAGACCTGGTACAGGGCATTTTGCCTTGGGATAACCCCAACACTCTGATGGAATATTTTGTCCCCGGTACACTACTCCCTAACAACGAAACCTATAATGGCGCACTCGTCGTACAATTAGGATATTTCAACGCCTCAACAGACTCAACAATTCCATCCATAGCAGACTCTCAAACTACTATCTACGCGAGATCGTCCGACAACTCTACAATGCAAGTCGAGACGGAGTTCCAGGGAGAAGCAAACGTATCCGGAGTAATAGCTCCTTCGCAATCCGAAGTGGCGATCAGCGTATCCTCAACGTTTTTGCCGGGTACGGCTGAGATTACCGCACAGAGTCCCGGTCTATCTTCTTCGACCTTAGGAATACTCTCTTTCGGTCCGTCGGCAAATACTCTGAGCGTGCAGTTCGCTCCTCCCACTTTGATCTCGGGGGGGTCCTATAGCGCGATTACCGTCGGCTTGATCGATAATTCAACCGGAGAACCTGCAAGAGCACCTGAAAACACAGTCGTCGATCTCGCTAGTACTGTAGCTAGCGTCGGCGAGGTACAATCGACGGTTACCATCCCTGCGGGGCAAACCTATGCACGAGCAACGTTCTCATCATCCTTAGTGAATGGATCGACTTTGATTACGGCAAGTGCATCGAATTACACCTCGGCAAACGGCACGCTGACTCTTGTTCAGCCTGCCGCCGCTGCATTAGCTCTCTACGGAGTTCCCAATCCAGTTCTAGGAAATGGCGCCGGATATGAAAGTATGGTTGTTCAGCTGCAAAATCTTGCAGGCCTCCCGGAGAAGACAGATGTCAACGTTCCGGTGCAGCTGGCTATTGGGAATTCTTCGGTGGGCTCAGTACCCCCAGAAGTCGTCATACCCGCGGGGGAAACTTTTGCAGTGATTGATGTGCAGTCGTCTCTGGTGGCCGGTGCGACAAACATCACTGCGACCTCGAACGGCTTCCTGTATGCTCAAGCCAATTTCAGCACATTTCTGTTGCCAATGCAAGCTAGCTATAATGTCGTTGTTCCTTTCCTTGACCCTGGAGCTCAAACAAATATCACCGCGACAGCCTTGTCTCAAGGCAATCCACTATCTGGTGCAGAAGTTAACTGGACTGCGGCTTCCGGCACACTTCTAAGCTTGCAGAATTATACAAATTCCAACGGAACTGCAAACGCCGTTTACTCAGCTGGAACGACTCCGGGCGCGGTGTTTATCTCAATCGGGATTTCGAAACCCGGCTATACTCCAATTTTAGAGCAAGCTTCCGTGAGGGTCCTTAACATCACGCAATCGGTCAAGAAGTCAAGCAACGTACTCGAAACTAGCGTCGGATTCATTCCAGTATGGTCTTTGATCGTGATAGCTGTTGCGGTCCCAGCGGGCGCGTTCTTCTTCATAAGGAGGAGATCGGCCGGCGGGTACTCAGTGGACGAGGAAGAGTAGCAGTTTCATTTACTTGAAGCAACTGCACAACCATGCTACCATGATTCGAATTAGCCGGGACATCAGATAATCAAAGTGGATTTCGTGTGAGTGGTGAAAGGCCCACTGCAGGCCACGGGACTGAAACCGAAGGTACCGTTCACGTCCATTATACCAAGAAACCCCACGGTCACCAGTCTGCGGGCACAGGTCACCGGACTGACCATAACCCAGAGATTTATTGCATCACCGGGGATGGCAGGCTACTCATCTTCAAACTTGAAGCCAGCACGACCATAGGAGTGGGTGAGTTTGCGCGATTTACCAGAAAGCTGCAGATCTGGATACCGTTTCGATGTGAGAACTGCGGGCTAACCCAGTTTATGGATATGGGAGTTTCGTATCTGGATGAAAACGATCCAGACGATCGAAGTATCGACAGCGGTAAAAGCCGTATCTACGGGGGGCACTTTGCCTGTCCCAGCTGCGCCGGAACAATCCGGATCGAGACAAAGTTTGAGTACTACGCCTCCGCTGCAAGATTCTCAAAGCACGCTATGGATGGCGCGAGAATTATTCATCTGGCCGGCATCCGGGAGTTTTTCATGTCAGCAAAGACCGCATCCATACCGGGCTACAATTCCGAATCTCGCCACAAACAGGGCTCACTGATGCACTTCGGTTGAGAAAATTAGGCAGTTTCCAATAATCGAAAAAAGATCTCCCGGATGGTATCCAATTGACTCTGGATCCGTACGGGGACAGAGTAGAGGTAGTCTACAAGGCTTATAGTGAAAAAACGGCAACTTTGAGCCAAACTGGGATTTTGGATTCCCGGACGTGGCCTATGTGTTATCTATTTCGAAAAAGACTCCTTCCCCTAAGTATCTTAGACTCGCCATACTGCTGCCAATAGTATTCTCAATCATCTTTATCGCTTTTTCAAACGTTCTTTCGCGCTCCTCAGGACAGGATTACACGATCAACGTGGGTGTACAACCCTACGGAGTAGCTTATGACCCGCAAAACGATTACATTTACGTCGCAAACTGGGGATCTAACACGGTTTCGGTGATCGACGGTACTACTAATGCCGTAGTGGCAACCGTAACAGTAGGAACCGGGCCCTACGGGCTCGCTTACGATCCATCGAACGGAAACTTGTACGTCGCAGACAGCGAGAGCGAGCAGGTGTCAGTGATCGATGGCACAAACAATTCTGTCATTGCAACATTCGGAGTTGGGGAGCTCCCCAGCCAGGTTGCCTACGACAATGCTAACGGCTACATTTATGTCACAAATTATTTCTCGTCCACCGTGTCTGAAATTAATGATTCCACCAACACGGTAGTCGCAAACATCACCGCCGGAAGCGACCCGTGGGGAATTGCCTTCAACCCCTCAGACAACGGGGTGTATGTTTCAAACCTGCAATCCTCGGGAACGGTGACCGTCTTCAACGGGAACGATGCCGGGGCGATCTCGGTGGAGCAGTATCCAACGGGGATGGCGTACGATTCCCAGAACGATTACATGTACGTTGCCAATTACGGATCTAACAGGGTTACGGTGATTAATGGAGGTCAGGTGGAAGAAACGATAGGAGTGGGCATTGAACCCGAGGCCGTAGCTTTCTGTCAGGCGAGCGGTTACCTGTATGTCACCAATTACGATTCCGACACGGTATCGGTAATTGACGGAAGTACCAATCAACTTTTGACGAGCTTCCCTGTGGGAGATCACCCCTACGGCATAGTGTATGACCCCGCGAATGCGGACCTGTACATCGCCAACTATGGATCGGGAACGGTCTCCGTGATCGCGACGGATAACCTTCCGTCTACCTCTTCTTCATCGTCCTCCTCCACAACCACCAGCTCCAGCTCATCCACTACAACATCTTCTTCATCGTCAAGTCTTTCTTCATCAGTCTCCTCTTCCTCCACCAGCTCGACGACAACAAGCACGAGCTCCTCTACTACATCGAGTCAGACCACCTCGACGACCACCACCACAACGACGATCACTTCCACCGAATCAACGAACTCGACATCCCCCATCTCCACGACCACGATCACCACAACATCGACAAGCAATGATACCACATCAAACAGCACAACGACGACGAGCAGTACTTCTTCTTCTACGACAACAAATAGTACAAGCTTAACTACATCCCTGACCAGCAACTCGACCACGACCTCTTCCCTTGCATCCGCGACATCGTCAATGACGAACTCTCCATCGACTACATTCTCAACTTCTCAAATTAGCGCTCCATCTTCTGTCTCTGCAACTACTTCGAGCTCGGAACAAAGTGTATCTGGATCTTCTTCAGCATCCAATCAGTCCACATCGTCAAGTTCATCCGGCTCCAGTGGAAGTGGTACAGTAGTTACATCAGCTTCTTCTACAGCCTCTTCTGAAACCACAGCGAGTACCTCTCAGGGCACTTCTACCCCTTCAAACTCATTCAGCACTCTCCTTCCATTCATCGAAGTAGAAGTCGTGGTAATGGTAGCCGGCTCCCTTCTAATTGTAGTTGGGAAGTATCACGGCCCAAAATCCTGAGCTTTGGCTTAAGCTTCTTGGTTCATCTTTTTTTCTGCATTCCCGATTGCAGATGAGTAGGAGACCGAAACAGTCTGGCGAAATTATTCAGAAGCAGATTTTCCCCGTCACGCTTTTAACATAACAACTGCTTCCTCAGCTGAGCGAGATAAGAGGAGATTTGAAGGCTATTGATGCTGAGATCGATTTCCTCAGAACAGAGATGAGGGCAAAATTTGAGACGGTGAATACCAGAATAGAAAGCTTAGATAAGCGACTGGATGTTGTGCAAAGGCCTTCGGTGCTTGAAGCGAAGGTAAGAGACTTGGAAGAGTCCAGCTAGATGAGGGCTCTGTAATCGTGGACTAAAGCATTCATGCCCTAACATTTTCTTCACCTTTGTT
Organism: Nitrososphaerales archaeon; assembly: GCA_030037995.1. GTDB lineage: Archaea > Thermoproteota > Nitrososphaeria > Nitrososphaerales > CADDZS01 > DATLTL01. The sequence continues at coordinate 18,869 of JASHPQ010000119.1, forward strand.
GCCCTATTCTTTCTTGTTTTCATTTTTTAGATAATTCTAAATCGTCTTGATTTCACCAAAAATAGCAACTATTCGTCCCGCGAGTTACGAGATATCACCGAGCGACATATAGGCAGATTTTTCAAAACAGAGCCTCCGTTTTTCTGTAGATCGGCTAGAATCCATAACTTGTTTTCTTA
>JASHPQ010000120.1 GCA_030037995.1 Nitrososphaerales archaeon
AGATATTGCCAAATCTCTGGGCACTAGCGCTCGAGTTCAAGCCGATATTCTTCTACCCTAAAATCCAGAAAGCAATTTTCTACTTTTTTTGATTCTCGAAGTCCTCCTAGTCTGCTTCGAAGACGATATCGAGAAGGTTCATGTCACCGATTCCCAAAACGTACTACACAGGACTGGGAGGCCTAGAGACTCAGTCGGGAAGGATCAGTTTGTCATGGGCGACACTTGACGCCCCTCAACCATCTGGCTGATGTTTCTGATGATCTTGTTCTCGATGTGCTCATTCCAAGCCATTTCGGGGATATCGACAATCAGCATCCCGCCGGCTGTAAACAATGCTTCAATAACAGCAGTTGTTAGATTCTGGCCCCACCTTCCTATCCCCACACGGACAGTGAAGTCATTGGGCCGCCCGGAGATGAGAACCGAAAATGCCCTGTCGGCGGTGATCAGATCCCTCGGAAGGTTTTCCTTCCTCGCGACAATTGCAATCCCACTGGGTGATTTACCCTTCTGAATCGTGTAACCATCTCTAGTCAAGTAGTTTGCGACTTGGTCTCCCAGCTGATCCAAGTTCGTATTCTTGTTCGTGTAGCGAATTGTTTTTTCGGTAACCAAATTTTTTTACCTTGACTTTCTTTTGGGCGTACGCGAAGTATAAGAGTTCGTCGTGATTGTTCTCTAGAGGAGTATTCTGTAATTTATTCCGACTATCCCAGCGAAAAACAACATCAGAATACAGTAGACCGTCGCCCTAAGTACAAGGTTTACTATACTTGTCCTGAGATCTATCTTCCGTTAGCTTTTCCTTTTCTAAAGTTCCCGGGGAATTTCTCGCTGTTAAAATTCGTCGGCCGTGCTAGAAAATATACACATAAGTGGGATCCCCTTTGTCTCCGGCTTCGCTGCCTTTCATCCCTTCATCCAAGAAATGATTTTTAACCGCTCGGGCCACATCTTCGCTATCGGCCGGCCATTGTAACCAATCCTGAATATCTTCACCTTCGTTTTTGTGCGTGTCTTTTACAGTATTAGGATCTCCAGTTGTTCCAATTGTCCACAATCCATAATCAGGAGCCGTACGGCCGTCTATAGCTCGAGTTATATCTTGAGCGTTCATCGAATGCTCTTCAAACTGCTATCATTGAAATAGTTTTTTCGTACAAATTGTGTTGGAGTTGGAATGTCATATATCAATCTAACAGCAATGAAACCTACAAAAAGCCGCTGAACCTGGTAGCCAATACCTCCTTCGGCAAGAAAATGAGGGTGCCAGCTAACGCTTCCATGTGCGGGGTACTGTACTTCGCGCGTGGAAATTGTACGCAACTACGATTTACGCGTAAGGGAACAAGGCGAGGGAGAGTCTTGTCTCATTTTGGGAAAGTATGGATAAACCCATCCCAGCAGGCTCCGCGCTCGACTATTCTCTAGAAATATTGAACGCCCTTGCAGCTCCTCCTTATAATGCCGGACATAAGTCGTCCAGTAATTTTTCGAATGTCAGACGTTTTGAAGGACTGCGGTTTTCTGCGACTTTGTATTTTCTTCTTCGAACATATCAGATCTCTTTGATTTCGAAAATTTCCCTCACTCTTCAACCTATACCGAATTCTATTACTGAAAAACTGTTTTTCAATGCGCACCTTTTCCTTTTTTCGTAAAAAGCCCGCCGTACGCGGTAGAAAGTTTATCTGAACATTTCTTCGTAATTTCAGGTCACGGAATCGTTTGCCTTGACGTCAACTGTTTTGTTGCAACAAAAAGAAAAAGCGGCAGAAGAGGAGAGGGCAAGAGAAGCACCGCTCAGAACTGAAGATATCCGGCTCATAACTGGCAGAGGTCATTTTGTTGAAGATCTTAATTCTAAAAATGTGGCCTTTATGGCTCTCGACCATAGTCCCTTTGCCCATGCCAGAATCAAGAAAATCGATCTTTCCAGAGTTCGCTCTTCAACCGCCTTCATAGCCGCACTAACTGGGGAGGATTTAGTGAAAGAAGGGATAACAGGCCTCAGTCAAGGCTTCATACCGCCTAGGAGACCCTGGAAACGCCTTCACTTGGCCCTTGGCGAAGTCACATTTGTGGGCGAACCAGTTGTAGCAATACTAGCGAGAGACCGGGGTTCTGCCGAGGATCTGGTCGAGGAGGTCGATATAGACTATGAGGGACTTCCGGTCGTTTCGACATTAGAGGAAGCGAAACAGGGCAAAGTACTGGTTTACAGCGGGTGGAAGAATAATCTTTCTCAAACAGGAGGAAGGAAGAAAGGGGATGTTGACAAGGCAATTTCCTCGGCTGCGCATGTGATCAATGTAAAAGAAGGAATACGTCGGCAGAATGCTGCCCCGATTGAGACCCATGCGGTCGTTGCAAGTTATGACAAAGTAAGGGATGAGTTTGAAGTATTTGCAACCGTTCAATCGGTGCACCAGCTTTTGGATATTCTATCGTCTGAACTCAGGACCCAAAGAGAGAAATTTCACATAAAGGTGATGGACATGGGGGGTGGATTTGGAACAAAGGGAGGGCCGGAATATCCCTGGACTTTGCTTGCGTGTTTATTTGCGAAGAAAACGGGGCTCACGGTAAAGTTTGTGGCGACTAGATCAGAAGAGTTCCTCGAATCCTCACCCGGCCGCGATGAGTATTGCAACCTTACTCTAGCTTGCGATAGGCACGGAAAAATGGTTGCGCTCAAAGCGAGTATAGATTGCGATATCGGCGTTCCAGGAGGTTCCGCATTCATGCCAGCTGCAACCGTGGGAGCAATGCCAGGACCGTACGAAATACAGAATCTTGACCTGAAGGTTCAATCCTATGTGACAAACAAGATGCCTATCGGCCCGGTCAGGGGAGCAGGCATGCCCGAAGGCAACTACTTCATGGAGCGCGCCATCGATAAAATGGCAAAGAAGATCGTGCTAGATCCTATTGAACTCAGGCGTCGCAACGTCGTAAGCCCGAGATCTGCTACCTCCGAGGATTACCAGAACCTTCTCGATCTCCTGGTAAAGTCAGCAGATTATGATAAAATCCGCGGTTGGAGGGACGATTTCAACTCAAGACACAGGGATGAGAGTAACAAAAGAACTCGAGTCGCCGGAGTCGGCATCTCATTGAGCGGCGGAGAGGTGAACTTCTCTATACGGAACTTTCTCGGCGGCTTCTCGCTGCGCGGCATAATCGCAATTATAAGATTCATGCCAAGATTGAGAACCTTCAGCAGTGAGACAGCCAAGATCACTGTAAACAAACGTGGGGAAGTGCTTGTTTATACTGGCTCCTCGCCTCATGGGCAGGGTCATGAAACCGCATTTGCCCAGCTCGCTTCTGAAGAATTGGGGGTTCCGTTTGAAGAAGTAAAAGTAGCGTGGGGCGATACCGCCTTGATTCCCCGAGGAGTGGGAACCTTTGGAAGCAGGTCAGCTTCGGCTGGCGGAAGCGCGGTCGTGGACGCTTCGCGCAAATTGAAATTTGTCATTCTTACAAAGGCTTCGAAGATACTTGGGATTGATCGCACCTCGCTTGACGTTCGGAATGGAAGCATTGTTGAAGCGAACCGGCAACCAGAAAAGGTTCTCATGGGATTAGGAGAACTTGTGGAAAAACTCGGGATGAGCGAAGTCTCGGCCGATTCTAATTTCGCTGCCAAATCAACGATGTCGCATTCCAGTGGCGTGCATCTTTGTGCTCTAAGTCTGGATGCTGAAACTGGATTGGCAAGAGTTGAAAAATATGTAATCGCCGAAGATTGTGGAAGGATCATAAACAAAGCCATCGTTGAAGGACAGCTTCACGGTGGGGTCATAAACGGAATAGGTGGAGCTTTGTTTGAAAAATTGGTATACGGTAATGATGGCAATCTATTGACCACCAGCTTTCTGGACTATAGCATTCCAAATTCAACTGACAGCCCGAATATTGAGATTTTCCATAAGGTAACTCCATCCGAAGGCCTCAATCAAACAAAGGGGGTCGGAGAAAGTGGCACGATTGCTTCCTACGCGGCGGTCATGAATGCCTTGAACGACGCACTGTCGCAATTCAAGGAGGGCGAAACTCAAGAGGTGAACATTGCACCTGGGTTCCCCGAAATAGTTTACTCCGCCCTACATGGTCGGGGTAATGAAAAAGTCTGAGATTACGATTCCAGCTATCCATGATATGAAATGTAGATTTGTGCAAGTTATCCGAAGAAATGATCCCTTACACGGACTCGAATACCATTCGCTGCGTTGTCCTAACTTACTCAACACACACCTATCTTCAGACTGAACACTTTTTTGGGAAGGATTTATCCCCCGACTATCGATGCCATAAAGCTCAATGCATCCCCATTTTGTAGCTCTACGTTCTCCGTTGTCATCGTGCCATTGACCGTTGCACGAATGTTTGTTACGACTTTGCCGAGCCGGGGATGAATTACAGTAGCTCTAGAGAGTACATCTTGGACATACACCGGCTTTGGGAGGTCAAAATTGTCTTCCTTTGTCCCGGTCATTTCACGAATGAATCCCAGATATTTCACGCTAATCTTCACACTCTGAGACTGCGGAGCCACTTCCTCTACCATCAAGAGTGTCGGTAGAGTTTCATGGTTCTTAAGAATAGCCCACATCAGTACTAGCAGGACCAGTGGGCAAATGAGCGGATCAAAAGATGAAAAGGCCCCGAAAACAATCGAGGCACCATACCCTACTGTCCCCAGAGATCTGCTGCAATGTCGCCAAGACCGAGTTCGTGAAGTTTGTCGCTGGTCGGTTTGCTGGTCTCAGGATCCCAACCTCTGACTCTGTAAAATTCTGGTAGCGTCTGGCTGAGGTCAACGAGCTTTCCGGCGGCCCTCTTGTTAGCTTCTTTCAACAGTCGTTTTGGCAAGGTGTCTTCAGCTCTAGTACAGCCGTGTCTCATGTTGAAAGCCTTCCTAAGATTAAACACCCTCTCACCAATCTCCAAGCTTTCCCCCACAGTTATGTTTAGACCAGTTACCGCATTGTATGCCTTGATGTGATTCAATTCGTCATCCTTCGCGCCATAGGCGCCATCACCTGAAAACTGGCAATACCCCATCATGTTGAGCATGGCTGTCCAGTCTTCATAGAGCTTGGTTACGTGTACCATCTGGTGCATATCGTGCTTGTCCCACGGGTCAGGACAACCTAATGCAGCCGAAACAGCCCCAAAGTTCTCGTACGCAACGGTGATCGCTTCAGTGTGCCTACCGCCTGTCACAGTAGCCGCATAATGAGGCCCCCCACCCACCGGGAAAGATCTCGGATCGTGCGCGGCTATTTCCATCCCTTTGACATGGATTGCATAGTCCTCCGCACCTTGCCCTATAATTTGTGCTGCTCTTCTCGAGCCTTCAGCTAGGATATTTCCGAAACCCTCTCTTCTCGCTATCTTACCCAGCATCTCGATCTCGGCGTCATGGTTTCCGAATCTCAGATCTATGCCATCGGTATCCTTCTTGTCTATTAAGCCCCTTTCATAACACTCCATAGCGAAGGCAATAGTTCCTCCAGCAGATATAGTGTCAAGACCGTAAAGGTTGCATAAGTCATTAATCTTGTTTAGAGCGTAAATATTGTCCACTCCACAGTTCGATCCCAGCATCGTCATATTTTCATATTCTATGCCCTCCATCCCCTGCTCTATCTTGTAGGGTCCGTCAGGGCCTGAAGCCGAAACTCTCCTACAGGCAAGAGCACAACTGTAGCAGGTGTTAGTTCCTGCTAGTATCACATCGAATCCACCTGGCCATGAGATTTTCTCGGGATCATATTCCTTGAAATTCTCATTCTGCCAGTTGTAAGACATCGTGTCACCTATCTGCCATCCTTGCGCAAAGTAGCCTGTAGTTCCACCTCTGTGGAGAGCTTGAACCATCTCGGACTTCTTGTAGAACATGGTGATCTCCCTCATTGTCTGCCTTAGAGCATCCATGTTTGCTACTGGAACTTGCTTGTGTCCTCTCACGGCGATCGCTTTGAGGTTCATAAAACCCATTACGGCCCCGACGCCTCCTCTTCCGGCAGCCCTGCCTGCATCGTCATGCATGATGGCAGCATAGCGGACTAGATTTTCCCCAGCCGGACCGATGCAAGAAATCTGAATTTTCTTGTCTCCAAGATCCTTGCACATCGCCCTATCTACGTCTCTGGCATCCATGCCCCAATAGGCGCTCGCATCTCTTATCTCGATGCCGTTATCGCTTATCCAAAGATAGACAGGTTTGGTAGCTTTTCCATAAATGATGACGTTATCATACCCCGAGAATTTCAGCTCGGCTCCCCAATATCCTCCGCAACTTGCATCGCCAAAATAGCCTGTGAGCGGAGATTTTGTTACAACCGTGTTCCTGCCGGCAGTTTGCGTGGTTGCACCGGTTACTGGACCGGTACTGAATATGAGCCGGTTGGCGGGATCGAAGGGTTCAACCCACGGTGGTACTTCATCGTAAAGAATTCTGCCCCCAACGCCATAGCTTCCAACATATTTCCTTGCCACCTCTTCAGAGAGGGGTTCCTCGGTAATCTTGCCAAGAGAAAGATTGACTCTCAGATTCTTGCCCATATATCCGCCGAGCATTCGTTTCGACCAGAATTTTGGAACTCGTTAGTTTTAGCATTTGCGCCAAATGATTCTAAAGAGCACGATTATGGTTGATCGATGACTGCTCCTGAGCCTTGTCGAATCGACTTAAGCATATGGCAGAATATCCAATTCGATCACCTAGATACTGAAGTTCCCCGCAACTACTTTGCCTGTGTCCTTTAATGCCTCGTAGCCTGGAAGACTCTTGAGACCTTTCCTGAAATCCTCGGAGCTGAGCACTTCAATGAAACTCCGCACCGCCGGCTTGGAAAGCCTTTCCTTACTTATAAGAAAGTCGTAGATCTCTTGATCGAGCGGTATGAAATCGACTGAATAGAATAATTTCACCGCTTCGAACGCGAGTCCGCAATCTGCTCTTCCATACTGAACTGCAGCTGCCACGGCAGTATGGGTCTTTACATCGTAATTGTAACCCATGATCGCGTCCGAAGCTAGGGCATTGTTCAAGAGCGGTTTCAATTTCAGATCCGTGTAGGTTCTGATCCCCGATCCCTTGTTCCTGTTGACTATTAGTACATCTTTGCGCAGAAAGTCGTTGATGGAGTTGATTTTTTTGGGATTCCCTTTCGCCACAACAAGTCCAATCTTTCTTGCATATCCTCGGACTAACACTGCTCGATCCTCCATCTTGTTCTTGAGGAGAAACGGTACGTTGTACACCAGACTGGCGTCATCAAGCAGATGAGTTCCCGCTATGTCGCATTCGCCCCTCTTTATCGCCTGCCATCCTGACCAGGAGCCAACGTTCACTGCCGTGACGTTGAAGGTTGGAAGTTTCTCGACTATAGTATCGACTCCAAGACAATGGCTCCCGATTATCGTTAGGTCTGCCGGTTTTAGGGCTGGATTCAGCATTATGACCTCGACTGTCTCGCCCTCTCGGAGGAACTCCCTGTCTTCCGGCACGTCAATGAAACCGTCAGAAAGTGCCAATGATGAAGCCGAACCGGAATGGGACAGCAGTGGATATGCTATGATCGAGGTTGGGGATTGGACAAGTTGCACAGCCACAATATCCCTCTTCCCTCTGCCTGCTTCAAAGCTGAATGGAACGATCGCAGAAATGCTGTTGGGGGAGGTTGGAGTTTGGATGCCGGCCATCCTCCACAGGAGAGGCTTTGCCACCAAGTGGAAAATCATCATAGCAGAGAGAGGAAAACCTGGGAGACCGATCAGCAGTTTTCCATCAGCCATTGCGATGACAGTTGGCTTCCCAGGTCTTATCTTAATCCCGTGCACGATGACCCCAGGCCTTCCTAAATCGTCGAACAAACGATAAATCATATCTCCGAACCCTGCCGAGGTGCTTCCAGATGTGATTATCACGTCGTGTTTTTTCATGGCATCTCGGAGACCTTCGAAAACTAATTTTTCCTCGTCAGGTAGAATTCCATAGAACTTCGACTCCATTCCAATTTCTCGTACGAGCGCAGTGATCGTTGGACCATTGACATCGTAAACCGTTCCAAGCTTCAACTCAGTTCCACTGGGCACAACCTCATCGCCTGTTGAGAAGACACCTATGGTGGGCCGTTGATACGTGCTAACCTCCAGCACCCCTTGAGCTGTGAGCGCAGCAAGTTCTCGTGATGTTATCAACCGATGTGCTCTAAGTACCAAATCTCCCGTGCTCACGTCGCTTCCCGTTTGTGCTATGTTCTCTCCTGGAGAGATTCCTCGGTAAATCGCTACATTCTCTCCAATTTGCTTTGTGTATTCTACCATCACGACAGCATCACAACCTCGTGGGATAGGAGCACCGGTAGCGATTCTAACAGACTCATTGCTGGCAACTTCGTTAGGATATACACCACCCACATCTGCCCTGCCGATCACCCTGAGAATCCGGGGATGTAACTCATCGACTGTAGCGAGTTCAGAGGAATGAACGGCGAAACCATCCATGGCCGACCTGTCGAATGGAGGAGAATCAACTATTGCGTAAACGGGCTTTGATAGTACGCGACCAACCGATTCGGCTAAGTGGATTTTCTCTACTCGGGGCCACCCATCCCTTTCCAGCCAGTCCCAACTCTTGTCTATAGCTTCCGCGACAGAGACCAACTTGTGGTAAACTAGTGCCAACGATCAGGACCTCGACCCACCGGGGAAAAAACTGTTGACGGAAGATAGAATTTCATCTGGAGGTCTCCGGGTAGAAATATTTCCGGTGAGCATGACCTCAACTTTCTCACCTTCATCGTAACCCTCTAAGCTCTCATTAAGAACGAGTAGTCCATTTGATTTTGTTAGTGTAGAGATTAGTCCAGAGCCTGTAAGAATCAACGGATCGACCTCCAAACCATTCGCACCACTGAAGACTCTCACTCTAACATAGGATCTGTTGCCAGTTTCGTTGGATATTCGTCTCGTCAACACCCCCGTCACCCAAGGAACTAGCTCTTCTTCAGCGTTTAACAAATAGGAGATTGTTGGTGCAATCAAAGCCTGGAAGGCGGTCATTGCTGCAACTGGAAACCCCGACAACGTGAAAACAGGTTTACCATTGAGAACTGAAACACCTGTGGGGCGGCCTGGCCTTATTCTGACGCCATGAGCAACAGATGTGCTGCCTGAAATGTTTGAGATCGCTTTGAAAACGAGATCTTTTTCTCCTACGCTACTGCCACCAGTAGTCAGTATGATGTCGCATTCTTGCCAGGATTTGGCGATAGACGCAGAAATGTCATCCAAATTATCTGGGACAGTTCCAAGATCAATCTCCTTGCAGCCTCTCTGATTGATGAACGCCAAGAGTAGTGGCTTTGTACTATTGGCAACCTGACCAAGTCTCAGTATGCCGCCCGGTTCAACTATCTCCGACCCGGTAGACAGCACTCCGATATGGAGCTTCCGACGGACACCGATAATAGATCGTCCCACCGAAGCGATGGCTGAAATATGCCATGGCTTTAGAATTGTACCGGCGGTAATCATCGTTTCATTTTCACGGAAATCCTCCCCTTTCCGAGACACGTTCTGCAGGGGATGAACCTGATGCCGAATCCGAACAACCCCATCTATTCTGTCGCAATGCTCGACCATGACCACCGAATCTGTACCAGATGGCATCGGAGCACCAGTAAAGATTAGAGCACTTTCACCTCTTATCACCTCTCCGATTTCGCCCGGTTTGGAACCCGCGATCACTTTACCCACTACTCGAAATTCTAATGGGTTAGTAGGAGAAGAACTGATAGTGTCAACAGCTTTGATCGCATAGCCGTCAACGGCAGAACGATCGAATTGTGGTACGTCGAAAGGGCAAACAAGATCTTCAGCGAGTACTCGATTCAGAGCTTCCGACAGACCACATTCTTCTACTTCTGGTTTAGGATGTGGTAGAATCTCGAATAGTTTCTCGAGCACAATTGAGACGGTAACGAGTGAATGAAAACCCTTCATAGTTTCTGGCTCTGCCATCACTTACAGGGCTAGATAAAATTCCAATTAAGCTTACCCAGTTTCAGAACATCGAGACTCAGTTTCTTCGCATTATCACTATGATAACTTGACGTGACTCTGCCTCTTTTTCTCGGTTTGTGAGCGTCGTCTTAAAAGACGCTTCTTTTTTGTTTGCTGGCCCAATCAACAAGTCAGAAAAGTTCAATGAATCTAGGCAATCGTCGACGAGCAACCGCTTCTTTGGCAATTATTTTTGAATAAACTTCAAAACTGGAAATCCTCGCACTTTTGGGAACAAAAGTGTGCCACACAACCAGATTCGTTTACAATAGCTGATTCAACAGAACGCAATTCGCTGACGTAGCAAGAAGATTCTCACTTCTGATAATCGTGTTTTGATCTTATATCGAGACCTCGATGTACCTGTTCTCAAAGAGGTCGTAAGACATAGCATGGAATCCTCCATGCAACAAGGAACTCTTGGTGATGCAAGAAACAGGATCCCAGATCAATCGCCTCGCATGACCGCAAGGATGGCTGGATTGTTTTATCTTATTTTCATATTGACATCCGCACTAGCATCATTGATTCGTTCCAAAATAATCGTAAACGGAGATGCTGCGGCCACTGCTAACAATATCATGTCTTCTCAGGGGTTGTTTCGGCTCGGTTTTATGATCGAGCTTGTTTCTGCCATGTTTTTTCTCTTGGCGGCCTGGTCTCTTTACCAACTACTGAGACCAGTCAACACAAACCTTGCTTTACTTTTCCTATTACTAAACTTGGGTGGAGTGATCATCGAGAGTGCCAATATGCTTAATCTGGTTAGCCCGTTTACGATCTTGAGTGGCGTTGATTACTTGAAAGTATTCCAAACAAACCAACTGCAAGCACTGGCTATGTCATCACTAGATTCGTATACAAATGGCTTCATGATCGCCCAGATCTTTTATGGCACTTGGGTACTTCCTCTCGGCTACCTGCTTTACAAGTCGCACTTGGTCCCTAGAATTTTGGGGATACTTTTAATCATTGACTTTTTCGGCATTCTCAGCTGGTTTCTCCAGTTTTTCTTTTTCCCCGGCTACGCAATATTGAGTTATCCAGGTCTCGCGGCTAGCTTCGTTGCGGAAGTTTCTCTTAGTCTCTGGCTCTTGATTATGGGTGTAAAGGATCAGAAACCACTTTTGGTTGGTGACAGTAGATGATCGGAAATGAAATCAAGCAGGAAAGAAGGGGACAATTCCACAAGAAAGTGCTGGAACTGACTCTCGCGGGAGGAGCCGCTTTCTGGGTAACTAACTTCGCAATTTCCCGGACCCCTATCGCTGCTGAGTATAGAGCTGCTCTTTCAATTTCCTATCTTCCAATGATTGTTGAATCATTAGTTGGCGGCCTGATTATCGCATTCTGCGTCAGCTATTTCTTGGTTCGTTTCTTTGATAGGATCCCAACAAGGAACCCAATTCTAAAATCCGTAATATTGAGTCTCATCGTCTTAATCTTTGCCACAATCGTACTCGAAGCTCCCTCAAGTTATCTTGCGTCAAGCGATGTCTTGTATTACTTCCTCATCGGCGCAATGTTTAACGTACTGAGGATTCTCGCGCTTGGAATAGCTGTTGGGTATCTATACGGTAGGCTCAACAGACAGTCGCTAGACCGACGATCCGAACTTCTTCGCGATAAGAGAGAACCCCAAAAAACTGCTCCTGCAGCTGGGAATCTCAGAACTACTAGACTTCAGATACCTTAACATCACAAAAATTGGCCTAAATCCCGGGAAATCGATCATGTCGAGCGTGTTGCATGGGTGCGATCAGTTTGCCAACAAAGCTCAATTCTTGCTCCTTTCAGCACTTATAGCACAAAAATGCCCTACAATCTCTAGACATCTTGTAAAGCGGAGTGTATCCACGCGTCTGGGTAAATTCGTGTTCATATCCAACCTCTGCTATAGACAGTCAGATAGTAAAACAATGTTCGTCTTCGAACATAGGGTTGAAGTGCCCTAAAGAGAAAAGTCTGCGAGGTACGGGATTCGGACACGTGTTTACTAGGAAATATTGCAATAGCTCCGAATATTCGGATGATAAATTTGATCGAATCAACCTGTGTCGGGGAAACCAATTTTCTTCAGTAACGCCCTGAATCTGGGATCAGAGCGAAAGTCATCGAAACTGCAGTCGTAATTGATGGCGAGAAGATATCCCGCATGTCGATCATAAGCCTTCTCCAGCCACTCCATTGCCTTGTCCTTTTCACCTAAACTCAGGTAAACTCCTGCAATCTCTGTTTCTGACTTGTGGCTTTGCTCGTTTATTCTGAGCAGGTCGGCGAGAATGCTCTTCGCCTCTTCGATATTTCCCGCTTTGGCGTGAGCCCAGGCGAGATCACTTATCCAGTTTGAAAATTTCCCCTCTGAGATCTCTATAGCTTTTTCGATTTCCGCAATTCCTTCTTCAATCATTCCCTTCCCGACATATGCAGTGCCTAAGTTGTCGTGCACTATAGCTGAATTCGGACCCATTTCGAGAGCATTTCTCAACGCTTCTATAGCTTCATCGAAATGGTGCGTTCCCGAAAAAACATTTCCTGCCCCTGTACAAGTAGATGTTGACATCGGATCCAGTTCCAATGCCCGTTTGCCTTCTATAGCGGCTTCTTCGGATCTGCCTAGGTTCTTGAGCAGAGAGGCAAGACTCAAACGACCACCCACCAGATTGGGACTAAGTTCGACGGCGCGTCTGAGTTCTTTTTCAGCGCCCAGAAAATCCCATTTCTGATTTAACAGAACCCAACCAAGAGCGGTATGGGATTCAGGAATGGCAGGATCCAACTGCATCGCCTTTTCAGCAAACCTCCTAGCTTTAGAGAAAGCTTCATTCGAGGGGAGAAGTTCATCAGATCCAGCTGTAGAATACGCTGAGGCTATCGCAGCATAGGCTTCCGCATAATTTGGATCTTTCTTAATAGCCTGCTCCCAATAATCTATTTTTCTTTTGAAGGAATCAAGAGTATATCGGTGAGGGTAAGCGCGGCCCTTTAGATACAGAATGTAAGCTTCCATGGATTGGGTTGGCTTCTTACCTAATTCTTTGCTTTCCTTGGATAGAATGGTGACCTGAAGTGAGTCCGCAACCCTTAGGGCAATTTCTTTCTGTATAGAGAAGATGTTTTCGAACTTTCTATCATAATCTTCTGACCAAAGATGTTTGTCATTTTGAACGTCGATTAGCTGAGCTGTGATTCGAAGATCATTCCCCATTTTCCTTACACTGCCTTCCAACACGACATTGACCTTCAGCTCGCCTGCGATCTCAGACAGACTCTGCTCTGTCTGTTTGTATCTCATGACTGAAGTGCGCGAAATTACGGTCAGCCCAGTTATTTTTGAAACGGTCGCGATCATTTCCTCAGTCAGACCGTCCGAAAAATACTCGTCAGCAGGATTCGGACTGAAATTCGCAAATGGTAGGACAGCGATTCTTTTACTTCTTTCGGCAAGATCATCCGACAACTTTTCGGCAGGAGCTACAGTTTCTGAGACCGCCGAATTAGTTATCGATAACTCCCCTCGTCTAATTTTTCGGTCGATGTAATTTCTTACAAGCTCATTATCATAGGCAATCCGAAACCTCATCACTTCCCCACCTCTACCTCTTTCCTTCTGAAAGAATCTTCTTTCAATCAGCCCCCTTTGAAGAAGCTCCTGAATGGGTGGACTAAATTGGTTTTTCGTTTTGGAGTACACTATCGAAGTAGAAATCTTCATCCCATCAGCGATGTCGCCTAGGGTCCTCCACCCAGAGTCGTCACGTGCGAATCGCTTCACCATGTAATCCTGATCGAACTCTTTCGTGAGATGATCGAAAATTCGAGCAGCGCTGCCATTACGAAACTCGAAGTTGGGTTCACCTGTGGATGGGAGCTTACCTTTGTTTCCCAGGGGCTGCAACATTTCTCCGCTATGATTGATGCCTGAGGCTTTCTCGTCCGCCGAAAATGGCAAGTCGCTGTATGTCGATAAAGTCTGACGCTTACTGGTACTAAAAACATTCTCTCGTGAAGAACCCCTAATCTACCGCTGAAGAGAAAATTGGGCTTGGGAGAAATCCCACCCTCCTAAATTGGGTTCAATAAGAAGAAGGTTCGAGAATTAGGGTCGTTTCTAGATTAAGCCGTCTCTTTATGCTCATTTGCCAGATCAACTTGATTTTGAGTAATTTTGAGATAAGCAGAGCCCAAAACAACCTCCTTTCTTTCGCTAAAAAAAGCAACTATTTTTCCGATCCATCTTTCTCCTACAGGTTTTCAAGATTTGATGAAAACAGAAAAAACGTATCAAAAAGATCGGATTGCTTCATTTTTTTCTAGGAGCATAAAGTGTTCGAAGTCAAAGATAGTTGTCCTAGTCGCAATATTGTGCATCTCGATAATATTCCCATTGGCGTTTCACGCAGCGGTTCATGGGGTTGTCGTGTCCGCCGTGGCCAATGGCCCGATGCCAATTTCACAATCATGTAAAGGGCATGTAATAGTACCTGCCAACAACATCTGCTATCCTATCTTTTCACCCAGACTAAACGTACCAATAGCGTATAGTAGTGTGTGGGTTAGTGTCACAGGAGAAGATCCCTCCCCAAGACCTGTCGATTTCCATTGACCATTTTTTCGGAGAAGGCAGAGCAAGCTATGGTCAAAGTCGTTCTTCGACGGTGTCGCAAAAGAATAACTAAAATTCGTCTACGTGCTCGTTAAGCTTTCAACACGCATGATGAAATCGGAAGAACCGATAGCGAAAGAAAAACTCTCGGGTCTTTCGCTTTTCCGGAGACAGAAGAGGTTTCATTGAAAGTGGTACGAAGACGTGTTATGATGAAAGGAATTAGTGCAACATGGTATGCCATTACCGGCCAAGCACTTATTCCGTACTATATGATTACAACTTGGCAATCTGTTCGAAGATTTGTCAAAAGACACTCCATTTTGTTAGTCATTGCCATGGGCATGCCCGAATTTTCGATAGATCCGCCGGACAAGTCGATTAGTTCGAAGTAGTTGAATAGGGTGTTCGGGACTTGATAGGAGGAGAAGAATTTAACCCTCCTAGTAAAGTCCAAAAAATCGTCCTGCAAATTGATTGGCCGCTCCTATTCGACAAATTGGGGGTTTTTCATAGACACGAAAAATATCTGATTTGATCGCGTTCTTTAGGGCATAAGCGCCCTAAATAACAAGGTTTGCGAGGTACGGGATTCGAACCCGTGTTAGAGGCTTTTTTCTGAGCGAACTCATGGGAAGCCCCTGTCCTAGGCCAGTCTAGACCAACCTCGCATAAACTGCAGATTGAAAGAGAACTGGCTTTTCTCTCTATTATTCAGATTATCGCGGGAAATTTTTCTTTTGTTCTGCGACCATAGCCGCAGAGGCCTCGGGAAGGGTTTAGATTCCTTCGGTGCTCTTGCGGAACCGGATGGTGCCGTCTTTCAGTACCATGTCGTACACTTCGTTCACTTCGAATCTGACCCCCAGAAGGTCGTACTCGCTTTCGCTCAAGAAGAGGTTGATCTTCGGTGAATCTCGCATCGGAAAGATCCCCATGGATTGGAACTGCCCCATGATCCCTTTGATCATATTAGCTTCCTCGGTTCCGCCAAACGGGCCGAACATCTGGGGTTGCGGTCTCTGCTGCTTCACCTGCACGAGCTTTATGTTTTTTCCCGGCTTGCCAGTATCTGGATCGGTCATACTTGTTATCTCAAAGACCTTTACCTTCACGGAGTTGCTACTTGATACACTGCCACTTTCCATTTTCACACGTCACCCTCAACGTTCAGAGTTCCTTCGAGTTCTTGACTTCCGAGAGTCTGTGTCTCGTACTGTTCAGACGGAGAAGGAGGAAGTGACTCTTCCGCTTCTTCGCCAGACTCTGCTCGCGCCAGGAGCTGATCAGTGTACTCTTTGGAGAGGACCCGCGCGGTGAAAAGATTCACGAGACTGTTGGTCGACGCTTCTCCGGTAAGCTTTCCCAGCTCTCCCCGGCTCTCCCTCCACTTCAGCTTGGTGTTGCCGCTCTTGCTTACGTAAATTATTCCGAGTATGTCCCTAGCATTAACGAAAGTAATGTCCCTGATTTTTTTGAGGCTCACCTTATCCGCAGCTTCGATGTAGATCGATCCGGTATCCCCCTCCTTTTCAGGAAACACCTCCGGGTCTCTAAAGTACCCCTCTGGGATGAATGACATGCAAGTGCTCTGTATCAGAAACCTTCGAAAATTCTCCAGAGTGCAGGTGGTCTCGATACTAACCAATTTTTCCAACATCTCCCAATGTTAAAATTCTAGATCGAAACACGGCGGCCTCGTGTCTTCTGATCTTTCAATTTGATTGAAGTAAATATAATTATGTTGCGGATGGATAGGAATCTTTCACAGGGGCTGTGAAGACAATAGCCCGTTGAGCGCTCGACATACCTTGGCGCGGTGAGAACGATCTTGAGTTCCGAGCCCTTTACAATGTCATGCTTTTCAGGCCGAGGTCCAGAAGAAATCTTCCAGTTTGGTGGCTCCAAGGATCTCATCAAAATCATAACCGAGAGAGCCCAAGATCTGATCGAAGGTACTCCTCATGTACTCGATGTACTTGTCGACATCGATCTCGTTGGCCCTCGCCATCTTTGCCGGCTTTGCGCCGTCCGCGTTGTTAGTTTTGACAAAGGAGATAATGTCGCCCGCACGAACATCCTTCCCGGACCTCTGGAGCAGCTGCGCTGCGCGCACATGTTGGGGAATGGAGTCCCGGTATCCGGCTATGTCTTTCCCAATCATCACGTTGAAGGCCAGTTCGTCCATTGGAATCTGACGATTCTTGAGACGGTTGTAATCGCTTGTCAGTCGAGTTTTGATTTCCTCCCTCGCCATTTCGAAATCATCGGCGGTCTTGATTCTGCTCAAGACTTCCAGAACATACGCGAAGGTATCCTTGATGAATTGCGGGGTCTGGGATTTCTTCCCGGTCAGGCCCTTGATGTCCACCGTCCCGTCCTCCAGAACTCCAAAGTAATTTTTCTTCCTCTGGCTCATTGCGACATACCGGTAAACCTTGTCCACGTCTAGCTCAATTCCCAGGTTGTTCCGGGTCCACTCGGACACTTCGTTTATCTGGGCCTCGGACGGGGCGTGAATGAATAGACTGTCCGTGTCGGAGTATACGACTTCGATGCCTAACTCTCGGCACTTTTCAATCGTCCTGGTTATCGCAATGCGCCCTAAAGTTGCGACCGCGTCTGCAGCAGGCAGACAGTAGAGCGGGAAGCTGTCAAATCCAAGTACTCCATAGCTCTGTCCGACTGGTACGAAGATCCCGTTCCGGCCCGCAAAAACAGTGTGGTTCTTTTTAGTCGTCACACAATACACATAACCGGCGAACTTTTCTTTTGTGAGCCATTTGCTAATTTCACTTCCCGACTCTGTTAGCCCTACCGCCGAGTCGTACCAGCAGACCCGATAGATCGCTCTTGCGTCGTTATCCTGCAGCATTCTTGGACGATAGCCCAACTCAGCTAATAGGCAGCAGACCTGCTCTGCGAGCACTTTACTCGCGGTTGTGTATCTCGGATCTCGCAGATTCCCGTCACCCTTGTAAAGTGAGGACATCAAGCGGTGCTTCACAAAAGTAGATGATTGTCGCAAGACCTCTGGGATCTGTTTGTTTTTCGCTCCCTTACGAATCTCGCTAACGCAGAACCGATGAAGCGCCGGATTTGCTATTCTGAAACTGTGCGCGTACTCTTTGTATCTCAGGTTCAGCTTTTGCAGTAGCCGACGTATTTCCCCCCGAAACAGGTTGCCCCTTGAATTTCCATGCAATCCGTATTCTTGGGTGATGACGATCCTGTAATCCAATCCTCTATGATGACCGTTTCCGTAAATCTTCTCTGGAGTGCTTCCCAGATGTCCCTCTGAAATAATCCACCCGCAGAGCTCGGCAAACTCCACTTTTTTGAATTCAAAGGGATACCTTGAATGACCCGACGTAAGAAAGACCTCCCCACCAAGAGACCTGATCGTCTTCAATTGATCTCGGGTAAGATTCTTGCATAGGAAAGACTTTGATTGCTTGTCGTAGTAACCAAGTTTCGACGCGAATCCCCAAAGTTCTGAAAATTGGGAATCCATATGATGATTCGTAACGGCAACGGGGAACATAATAGCAAACGAGTCGCAGCCCCGGTATTCCGATAGGGAAATGGTAGATTCATCCTCTTGAATTTGAGGAGATTGCAACCTTGGTATGGAGATGTTAGTCCATTTTTCAATCTCTTCCGCGCTAAGAAATGATATCGGCCTTTGTCCTTGTTTTACAATTAACTTGTGATTCTTTGTGACCTTGAGGTCGACCTGCTTTCCATTTTCAAAGTGGTAAAGGTAATCGTCGTAAGGAAAAGTTTGAGTCTCTATAACTTCGTCTATTTCTGGCACCATTGTTGAGGGATCCACGTTGATTACTCGGTCCCCCACTCGAACGTCTTTGATGTTCTTGATTCCATAAGGAGTGAGTACTTCGGTATCGCTCGTAAAGCAAGCATTGAGGATTACCTTGAGACCTTGGGTTACGACTTTATACAGCTCCCTATCTTCCCTGGACAGGGTCTTGCTCTTCGTTAGCTGTTTGTAATAGTCGACCCGCAAATCTCGCAGAGAGCCCACCACCAGTGACTCGATACCCCTGCGTTTGGTGCATGTCCATGTGGCAATCCCCGGAATCACGTTGCTCCGGCACTCCGGGTGCACACAGTCCACGGTCTCATAGGAAATGTTATTCACTTTGATCAGGGAGGGGTACAGCGACGCAAAGTCCAGTACCGAGACATTGAAGTGGACTCCCGATATCGGGTCGATTACTAACCCACCCTTGTACTTCTTTCCCTTGATCACGGCTTCAGATTTTGCACCACCCTTTTCCTTGAGTTCCTCCGGCCTTGGAATTAGGGCGTTCTCCCGGCGATGCTCAAAGTAGAGCATGCTCCTTATCCAGTTGGACACCCCCAGCCTGGACAGGTCGTCTATGGGCATCTTCCCCACACGGGCGATGACCTGCAGTACCTTCATCAGAACCTCATTCCAGATGGAAGCTAGCCTGTAGGTGAGATCAGCATCCTGCAAATTGTAATGTGCCAGCTGATACAGCGGCAGGTCGTTTATCGAGCCTTCAAACTCGATCTTCGACTCTCCGAGAAGGCCTTCGGCAATGCCGTCCAGAGTCTGCTCAGAGTACTTGTTCGAAAAGGCGTAGATCTTCAGAGAGCGATTGTTGAAGGTCTTGTAAAGATCGATATGCACACCGTGTTTCAGTCCCGCAAAGTTATTCCCCAGAACGATCGGGATGCACTCTTTAGGAATCCCCATTTCAGGACGGAGTGCCCTGTGAAAGAGAAAATCCAAATCAAAATCGTCGCCGTTGAAGCTGGTGAGAAAGGGATACTCCAGCAGATCTCGAAAAACCTGAATCAACAGGTCTCGCTCTCTCTCAAAAATGAGTACCCGAGCTTCCGGCGGGAGAACGCTCGAATCTCCGAGTTCCAGGTCTTCTCTCTTCAAGAGGTAGACGGTTTTCTCTTGTCTGGAAACAAGGGACACCGCAACGACCGGTTGGTCTGCTATCTTCGGGTCCGGGATCCTGTTTTCCTGTGATAAAACCTCGATGTCTATTGCAGCATGCTTTATGTCTAAAAGTGGCTGATTCAGGAGAGAAGCCCAGGTTGTGATGGCGGTCGCGAGATCCGGCTTCGATGACGCGAGCGTTTTTCTCAGGGATTCTTCCACCTCCCTCGGCACAGTGAAAGGGACGGGTATAATTTTCCCATCGATGATCCTGTAATAGGCCCCGACGACGAGGCCGTTGTCGTACAGGTAGTTCTCGTAGTACTTTATGTCTGCTTCCCAGCAGTTGATTGCGTTGCGAAGACTGTTCTCCTGGCCTCCAATGGCGAGCGGGTCTTTTGCGATGATCTTGCTCACGTTGATCTCTTTATCCGACAACGGATCGTACTTCGGAACGGTCACGATCCGCTCCAGGTTCGAGCGCTCCTTTAGCAGATACCTGAGATCGACCTCTTCTTGCTTGGAGTAGCAGTAGGGTTTGTGGCCGCTTCTGTCTGACCAGAGATAGATTCTGTCCTCGTCTGGATCATAGAATTTTAAAACTGCAACCCGCCGCTCGCCGTCGTAGGTCGCCGAGACCAGCATCGAGCTTTCGCGAGTACTCACTTCTGTAGTCAAAAATTTGATTCTCTCGCGAAGCTTTTGGAGCGAATCCGCTTCCGGCCTGTAGGACTCGATCCTTACCCCAGAAGGTTTCTTCGGAGGCTCCGGAGCCTTCTCTTCTTGAAAAAATAATTCCAGGCTCGACTGTTGCTGCGACAACGATAGCGCTTACAGGAGAAGCGTCGGAATGAAATTAAAGTATAACTGAGCTGACAGAAAAGAGACACTAGGATTCGGGAGAAAAAAATTCCCGAATCGAAGGAAGACCGCTTTTAGGAGCTGATGATCGGCAGAACGTCGCCAGTAATGGTTTCCATATTTCTGGCTTGCTGTGTCTGCTGCATCACAACAGAGCAACCGCAACCAGCATGGTGCTGCTTCCCTTTCCGCAGAGTACCTCGGTACAATCCCTGCTCTAGAGTGTGCCCTGAATTTTTCTCCCAGAGTTCTATCGGGATGGCATACTTTTGCTGAATTCGGTCCCTGTACCACTCGGGAATCACGTTGAACGCGCAGAATGGGATGATCCTCTGATCTGGAGTCACATAGTGGATATCACATCGCATCAGCCGTTCTTCATCGTGGTTGTACTTGTCCTGGAAGTGCATCATTCCCAGGAACATTGTCTTTTGGTGGAAGTCTCCGAGCGCTTCGTAATCGTGCTTTACGAGCGCGTTGAACAGGAGCTTTGACAGGTTAATGCCGTCGGGCGTCTTCTCTTTGTCGATATACTTGCTAATGCTCGCGAGGATCTTTGGTATGACCACCAGCTTGCTCGCGCCTCCATTCAACTCGTCCGCCTTGTCCTGGAGATAGTTCAGCAAGCCTTCCATGTCCACAAACCTCGTCAGCGGAATCATGCTGTCGTGGTCCTTGAAGACGTACGTCCCTGCTCCGCAGGCAAAATGAATCGATAGCTCATACTGCGGCTTTTTCGTAAAGGCTTCGATGAAATGAGTCATCGGGACGCAAGTAGGTACGGTGAACCAATCATCCTCCACAATCTCTCCCTTGGTCTGTTGCTCGATCCGCTGAATGGCGTCCGGAATCGTAATTCGGTACTTTTCCCTTTCCGACTTGGTGAGGCGTCCCGTAAGGGACACTGGCTGGAAGTTTACTGATCTGATGACATCGATGTTAGCTTGACCGAAGCGGATAATCTGCCCCAGTTCGTGGTCGTTGACCGATTTTATTACTGTGGGGACCAAGACTATGCCCAGTCCGGCTTTCCTACAATTCTCGATCGCATAAGGAGCCTCCCAGTGATTCTTCCCATTAGTCCTAGGCGTGACTCCGTCGAAACTCATGTAGACTGTGTTTACGCCAGATTCTCTGAGCCGCTTTACCAGCGCGGGGTCAATTGCCATGTTTATGGCGTTGCTGTTAAGCTGAATGTGATCTACTCCTTCTTCCCTGCAGATTCTTACGATCTCGGGAAGATCAGGCCGCAGGGTCGGCTCTCCACCCGTGATCTGGATAGCGTTGCCAGGAACGGGCCTTTCCGCCCGGAGCGCTTTCACCATCGATCTGATCTGATCTAGAGTGGGTTCGTAGACGTAGGCGCCCTCTACCCCTTTCTTTGCATAGAAGAAACAGTACCAGCATGTGAGGTCGCACCTGTTGGTTATGACGAGATTCGTCAGCCCGCTGTGACTCAAGTGTGAGGAACATAACCCGCAGTTCTTGGGGCAGTTGCACTTTGAAAGGGGAACGTTGGGATTGTCAATTCCCTTGCCGTCGTGGAAGTACTTTGCAAACTTTTTGAACAGTCTAGCAGAACCAAAATACAGCTCTTCGCAAATGCCATGATCGGGGCACGTCTTCGTGATCCAAATTTTCTCGTCTCTCTCAAATACCAGAGCAGGAATCGTCCTGTTGCATTCAGGACAAATGCTCGCCGTCTCGTGCGGGAGCGCATATACCGGAACCGTATTAGACCTAGTCTGAATCTGGACTATAGGCAGAAGCTCTTCTGCTCGTTGCATGAGAAACAACTACTACCGTCAGTGGTATTTAAGAATGCTCTTGTGCAATAGCATTTAGCAAAAAAGACGCTCAACCTCTCAGCAGCTGTCGAACTAAAGTTGACATTATAAATTCCGAAAGCCGATACATGTTTCCATTACAATGGTTCCAACGGAAAAGCGGCCCAAAGTAAAGATCGCCAAGCCCTTCAACGATGAGGCAATAGAGAAATCGGTAATTTCCATTCTGCGATCGGGCATGCTAGTCCAGGGGGAGTTCGTGAAGCAGTTTGAGTCTCGGCTTTCGGAATATATCGGTTGCCGTCACGTCGTCGCGGTGAACTCGGGAACCGCCGCACTCCAGGTCGGACTGCAAGCTGCCACAGTTCCGAAAAAAAGTGGCGGGGGCGAGGTTATTACTTCGCCGTTGAGCTTTGCTGCAACAGCGAACGCGGCGATCGCCAATGGCTTGACCCCGGTCTTCGCCGACGTAGATCCTGAGACCTTCAATATTGATCCGTCTGAGATTGAAGAGAAGATCTCCAGTAAGACCGTTGCCTTGGAGCCTGTAGACGTCTACGGTCTTCCTGCGGATTTGCAGAAGATAAAAGAGCTCGCGAGCAAAAATAAACTCCCAGTAATAGAAGATGCGGCAGAAGCTATAGGTGCGAGGTCGCAAGGAAAGAGAATCGGAAATATTTCAGACGTCTCCTGCTTCAGCACTTACGCCACTAAAAATTTGCACACCGGCGAAGGCGGTTTCATCACTACAAACAGTGATTCCATTGCTGAGAAGATCCGCATGGTCAGAAATCAAGGACAAGCAAGCCGGTATAATCAAAAAACGATGGGGTACAATTTTCGGATGCTGGAAATATGCGCTGCCATCGGTCTCGAACAGCTAGACCAGCTGGACGAGTTGAACCAGAAGAGACGGGAACATGCGAAAGCTCTGACCGAAGGGCTGGGGGACCTCGAAAGCCTCGGCTTTCAAAGAGTGGACGATCCCTCAAGCCACGCCTGGTACATGTTTTCTTTGATTTTGGACGAAAAACAGGCAGGCATTTCTCGGGATAAGCTGGTGCAGAAACTGAAGGATGAAGGAGTGGAAGCGGATGTGTCATGGCCCACTCCCATCCACCTGCAACCATTTTACAGGGAGACTTTCGACTATAAGGAGGGAGACTTCCCAGTCGCGGAGAAAATCTCCCAGATGATATTTCAGCTTCCGATACAGCCCTTCTTGTCAGATGAAGAAGTTCAAAGAGTCATTGCAACTGTCAAATCGATTCTTTCCTCTTCCTAATTTCCTAGTACGCCCGCGCGAAGTACGCGATTTCAGTCGCGGGCTTTCCGCACACCACGCAATTTGATTGTGGAGCCGGCATTTCGTCAAAAGGAAGGAGCCGAATGTCGGCGCCGGTTTCTTCTTTCACCTTCAGCTCGCAATCAGCCGAGCCGCACCACGCGGCTTTGGCGAATCCGCCTTTTTCTTCCATTACTTCCCGCAACTCTCCGTAACTTTTGACCATCACGGTTTGTTGATCTAGGCGTTTGGAGGCTTGCGTCCAGAGATTGCTCTGGATATCTTCCAAAACCGTCGAGGATTCTCTGACAATATCGGATGTGACGATCGTCCTTTTCTTTCCCGTATCTCTGCGCACCAAGACCGCTGTACCGTTCGCCAAGTCCCTCGGTCCGATTTCGATTCGAAGCGGGACTCCCTTCATTTCCCAATCATTATACTTCCAGCCCGGCGTATAGTTCTCCCTAGAATCAAAAGTGGTTCTGAGCCCCGCTTTGTTCAGCTCTCCTTCAATCTCCCTGCATTTTGATTCGATCTCTGCTGCCTTTCCAGTAGAGAAGATTATTGGTACAATCACAATCTGAATGGGGGCCGCCTTTGGAGGAAGAACTAACCCTTTGTCGTCCCCATGTTCCATAATTAGGGCGCCGATGATGCGCCACGATATTCCCCAGGAGGTCTGCCACACAAATCGGAGCTCGCCTTCTTTGTCCAAAAACCGGATCTCAAAGGGCTTTGAGAAATTCTGCCCCAGATGGTGGGAAGTCCCCATTTGGACAGCCTTGCCATCAGGCATCATCGCCTCCAGGGTAGTAGTATAAACCGCCCCGACGAATTTTTCCTTCTCGCTTTTCCTTCCGATGTACACCGGAATCGCGAGAAGATCCTGCATAACGTCGCGATAAACCAGAAGGATGTCCATGACCTCCTTTTCGGCACCCGCTTCACTGGAGTGGGCGGTGTGACCTTCCTGCCACAGAAATTCAGTGCTCCGGATGAACGGCTTCGTGGACTTGATCTCTGCCCGGAGTACGGAGTTCCAGACGTTCAAGAGAAGGGGGAGATCGCGCCAGCTTCTGATCCAGCGGGACATCGAGTCGTGAATGATCGTTTCGGATGTCGGTCTCACGGCATACCTGTCCAGCAGATCTTCTGTACCTGAACGAGTCACCCAGAAGACTTCAGGAACAAACCCTTCAAAGTGCTCGCTTTCTCGCTTTAGTAGCGACTCTGGAATAAGGGTTGGAAAGTAAGCATTACGATGGCCAGTCTTCTTGATCCTTGAATCAAAATACTCCTTGATCCGCTCCCAGATATCGTAACCATTGGGTCTGAGAACTATGAACCCTTTTGCGCCGGCGTAGTCTGCGAGCTCGGCCTTCAACACGACCTGGGTGTACCACTCGGAAAAGTCCTCCTGCTTGTGAACGGTAATGCCGAGGTCTTCCCGTTCAGTCGTTTTGGATTCAGAGGGGAGCTTCTTTTTTTCGCTGGCGATACTTTCATTCAACTACGGCTAGACCACGTGCCTTAAGACAACCCAAATTGTTTGTTTCTAAATCTTTTGACCGCAAGAAGGATCAATACAAGAGACCCGGCAACGGAAAGAGCCAGAGTGTACAGCGTTATCCAGTCGCCTGCGGTTTGAAGTGAAGGATTGAGATCAAAAACCGACAGAAAATAGTCGATTGCCCAATGGAGCAAAACGGTCGCGGGGAATCCGTACAGGTAGTACAACCCACCCAAACCGACGCCGGCGACTGCGGCGCTCAGAATCTTCCCCGGGCCCCAACCAGCTCCGAGCAAAACGTGCGCCAAGCCGAACAGTATGGCACTCAGGGCGATCGCAACGTAGACCGTCGTCAGATGCCTTCTGTATTGTTCTGGAGAATCATTCTTCTTCAGGTATCTGGACGGGTGCCACAGCGCCAACAATCCGTCGCGAACTTTCCCGGTAGAGAAGAGCATCAACATCGCAACGACGCCGATTGGAATCACCCGGAATCCCAGTTCCTCCCGGAGAGGAGCGATGGCAAGTTCTACAAACTCGAGCAGTGGATCAGCTGGAGGAAGACTCCCGGTCGAGACTCCTCCGGCTTGCTCCAAGAGAGAGATGCCCACTGTCACCCACACCACCACCGGGAACACTATCAAGGTAGCAAGCATTGAATTATCAAAGAGTGCGTCTATTCCTCTTTTGGTGGATGCCTTGATCGCTGACCAGATGTTTCTTACCGGCCCGTTCATTGCAATCGCAAAAAGTATCAGATAAATTGTCCAAAGAACTAGGAAGAGCTGTCCTAAATTGAAATTAATTGGGACTTCGAAGGTTATGAGAGTCACAAAGAGAATAATGCCTGAACCCCGCGTAGAAGCGGTATAATTCTGCTCGCTGTCGTTGGTTAGTTCTCGCAAACCCCCAGAAAGAGATCCCTGTCCGGACACTAAACCAAGAACCCATACGGTATGAACGCTCTGCCCATCTGTTTCTATGCTGGAAAGCGTGGGGGAACTAATTGGAAAGCTTGCAGAGATTCCACCCGTTGAATTTGTGGTAACATTGCCAAGGATGAACCCCGAACTGATATCTACGAAAGGCGTACCGCTGCTGTTAGTAGTGATGCTGGGATCTATCCAGACAGTCCTTTTGGCTGAGTCCTGAAGGCTGGTCGCATTTACAGTCAACAACGCTCCTGACTGGTTGTGAAAGGTCTCGGCAATTACGTTGCTCGCCGGCTTGTCATAGACGAAGTAAGCACCCACCGCAAAGGAGGCGAATTCTGCAGCGAGGAGAAGAAGCAGCGCCACACTTAGGATCACTCCGGCGTACGAGTTCGTTTTCGTAAAATAGCTCTTCTCCAAAAATTTGATTCACTTTCGTGAGGTTATGGCTAAATTAGATCAGAAGTATTCGGCAATTCCTCCTTAAAGCGTTGTGGAAAATGGAAACCAATAACCAAAACCTTTTGTTGGACGCGCAAAATCACGAAAATCAGATGATCAGAATCCGCCTCCTTTGGTACACGCCCAATCCAGAATTCACGGTTGCCCTTGCTATGAGAAGGTGTTACAGCGCAAAACCAATCGAAGAGCTGGAAGCGGAGCTTTCTTCCAGACCGGGATACGAACACGATCTGATCGCAAAGGCTTTGCGCGACAAGACCTTCGACGTTATAGAACATGCCGTGTTCATGTTTGAAATCGAAGGCATCAGTCGCGTGTGCAGTCACCAACTTGTCCGGCACAGGATTGCGAGTTACGATCAGGAGAGCCAGAGATTCAGCGCTGTAGAAAAAGAAGACTTTGTGACCCCTCCCTCCATCCAAACAAACCCGCAGGCGGTGGCGGTTTATCAAGAGTTCATCAAAGCGTCTGTGGAGGCCTTCAGGAAGCTAAAAGAGCTGGACGTGCCGAAGGAAGACGCCAGATTCATATTGCCGCAATCGATCGGCACTAAACTGGTTGTAACAGCCAATGCGAGAAGCCTGATGCACTTTTTCTGGCAGCGCACCGCGACCCAGGCACAATGGGAAATTCGCGAGCTCGCCGAGCTTATGCTGAAAGAGTGCAAGAAAGTCGCTCCGAGCATCTTCAAAGAAGTTTTAGAAGTCTAGAAAAGGTGCTTACACGTCTTTGGCTTACTTTACGGATCCGATGGGCGACGAGTTCAAAAAGGCTATCGAAGAAGCTATGAAAGAAATGGAGGACGAGGAACAGCAACGAGAAAGCAACGAGGAAAAGAGTTCAAACACTTCGAGGGCTAAAAAAAGCAAAAAGGGAAGAACGACACCGATGAAGCGGCTTTCGAGCTCGACGAAGAAATCGCTAAAGTAAAAATGAAGGACGTTCGCCGTTCTTATTTTTCCGGCGGCGTCCGTTCAAAGGCCACGTAACCCGAGTATCCGCACTTTGAGCAATAGTAAAAGTTCGGGACAAGCCAACCAGAAACCTCCGTGGCCACAGTGAGCTCAGAAAAGCATCGTGGACAGAGCTTCTGCCGCCCCCGAAGACTTCGGCGCTTCACCTTAAGCTTGATTTCGGCCGATGCTTCCTGATAGTCATTTTCGCTAAAACTCAGTCACGCCTCGTCTCGATTTACTGGACCTCGATGGTCCCTTCGCCAAATCCCATATTCACTAGACTGTCTCTGACCTGATCCCTATGATCTCCTTGCAGAAGGATGTATCCTTCCTTGGCGGTTCCTCCGCAAGCCAGTTTGCTCTTGAGATCCTTCGCGATCCTGACGATGTCTGTCCTCTTTGGATTAAGACCTTCGACCATAGTCGTCGGCTTTCGAAACCTACGCATTTCCAGGCGAACCACGATACGCGTCTCCTCTTTCTCTAGTTCTTCGCAAACACAAAGATCCTTCGGGAGACCACACTTGGTGCAGACTTCAGCCATCACACAGACCTCGTTGGTGAAGGCCTTTCAGAAAAAGTTTCGTTCCTTACCCTATTCATCGCTTAGGTGAGAGATCGGTGCTCCAAATTATAAAAACGTTGTGATAAATGCAGAATCCAAACGTCTCGCCCATTAGTCCTTACCGGTAATTGATATTAGGCACGGAACCAATATTACAGCTCAGAGACAGCTAAAAATGACGGCAATCTGTGCAAGATGTGGCGAGGAATACCTGCCGATGCTCGAATCCGACGAAATTGAGGGTCTTTGCCTCGGGTGTCTTTTCGACCCCGAACGAACGCAAGTGTACTGTCCGGAATATTCCCTGAATTAGGTCATTGCTCTAAATCAGGAATACAGCCTGGGTCCGGTTACTAAATTCGTACGCAAAATCCTTTTCCGTTTTAGAAAAACCGCTGATCGATTCTTCTGGAAATTACACTAACACCTTAAATGGTACGACCTATTGCGCGTGGTTGAAAGATGTCAGCCACAAGTCAAGAGTCGCTATCATCGAACACGACGGGACTGGATTACAGGCCGTGTTCAAAGTGCCAGAAGCATCCTATGTATCCTCAGGTAAGCCCGGTAACTCTGCACCGAGGAAAAGTCTGTCTGATTTGCGAGAATTCAGAATGAGATCGCTAAAGATTCTTTCAAGAATCCATGATCCGCATCATCGAACTCTGGCCGAGTCCGATGGGAACGTCCGACCACTTGATCTGAACCAGATCACCTTCGAGGCCCACGACTTTGCCCTTTGCGATCTTCGACTTTGAAACGTCGAACTCAACGTTCCTCCCAATCATATTTTGCAGCTCATCCATGCTCAGATTCTCCTGCACTGCCGCAGAGCACGAATAATCATCGTCGAAAGTTATCACAACAGCGGTCGTCGGCATCTTTTTCGTTCTAAAGTGCGAAATTTCTGAATTTAAATAATAAACGTTCCGTCGCAAGACAATATTTGTTCCTCATCCGGTTATCAGTACTTTGACTTGGTTTTCAGATCTTGCCGCGGACATTGCCTCCTCAATTTTTTCGAGAGGGTACCGCGCGGTTACAAATTTCCCAACATCGATCTTCCGATTCTCCAGGAGTTCGATGGCGCGTTGCAGTTCCATCTCAGAAGTAGCATAGCTTGACGTTATGGTCAGCTCGTCCAATAACAAACTAGCCAGATCAAGTAAGTGCGTCGCACCTTTATGAGGTACACCAAAAAGCAGCAGCCGGCCTGATTTTCTCACGCATTTTACAGATTCACCAAATGCTTTCTCGCTGCCGGTCGCAACGACGACAAGATCGTAACCCGCACCTCCAGTGATTTTCTTGCTCTTTTCCGAGAACGCTCCGTTTTCTACTTTTGAGGCGTCGATTACGTTGGCGCGTTCCTTTTTCTCCGCAAAATCCAGTCTGGCTGGAATCATGTCAACCGCGGAGATCGTGATTTCCGGATGCTGGGAACGAAGAAGCTCCATGTGCAATAGCCCGATCGGGCCTGCACCGACAACCAAAGTATTTCGAAGCTTAAGAGGCATATCGCGCGATTCCAAGCTAAACGCCCCAGCATGCAACAACCCTCTGATGCAGCAGCCAAGTGGTTCGGCAAACGTTGCTTCTTCAAAACTCAACCCGTCGCTGATCCTGTAAACTCCTCCCCTTGTTACGTTGTAAGCCGGTACAAGAAATTCATCGGCAAATCCTCCGGGGGAAAAATTGCTGTTCTTGTATCGCTGACACATCGTATGAGCTCCCGAAAGACAGTGGTCGCATTCGTTACAGGAGACGTGGTGGTGAGGGATAACTCGATCACCCTCGTCAAACGAGGCTGAGGCTGACTCCGTGACGACCCCGGAGACTTCATGACCCAGAATAGTGGAGGTAATTCCAAGACCGGTAAGCTTTTCCAGGTCAGTCCCGCAAATCCCAGAAGCTTTCATGGACACGATAATGGAGGAGTCTTCCAGATCAGGTCTGGTTAAACGGCGAAGCTCCACGCCTCCACCTTGCTTGACAAAGGCTGCTCTGACTTGCTTCAAGTTCGAAAAGGCACGCCCGGATTCCACTTGCTTACGATTTATATCTTGATTTTGAGGCGATACTGAACTTAAGATGAGTCAGAGTCCAGCCCTCGAGAATAACTTGACGTTCTATATTCTTGGCTTCGTATTCGTCTTAATCGGGATTGCCTTTTTTCTAATTCCTTTGCTGGCGAGATCTGGGGCGCTTTCTGGACTAAAGATACCTTGGATCATACTGTACGTGTACCATAGTGACGGATTTTACTTCGCCACCTCACCCCTCCTTGTCATAATCTCTCTTGCTAGCCTGCTCCTGGCGTTTTTGCGTCGATGAGTCCTTGAGCCAATTCTCCGATCTTATTTTCCCAATCCGGAGCCTTGATAACGCCGCTCGCGACAAGGATCCCGGCGGCACCCATTTCGACAGAGAGTCTAGCGTCAATTCCGTCGACGATGCCGGCGCCGCATAGAAGTTTTGTAGTAGAGTTAGGCACCCTATTTCGATCCAGAGCACTGCGAGATCCCATTATCACCTCAGGCCTCACTTTGGATACCGCCTTGCCCGATCCGATCAGATCGGGTGGCTCGACCGCGATAAAATCCGGGGCTAACTTGGAAAACTCTCCTACCTCTTCATCGTCCTTCGCGCATACGACAGAGATCATCCCTAAGAGCCTGAGGCGTGAAATGAGCGATTCAATGTCATTCCTAGATATGCGATGTTCGCTGTGATTGATGAGCGACCCCGCTGCCCCAAAGGATTTTGCGATTTCAGGGACCGAGAAACCTGTCGAAGCTCCGAGTTTCGCTAAATCCAAGTGTTGCGCCAGCACGTGATAACTACTTTGTGGATTAACCGTCGAGGTGAGGCCAAAATTTGGGGGTGCTAGGAAAAACTCTACTTCCCTAAAAATCTGCTTCCCAGATACAATCCTAACCGCGGCTGCTAAGCTTTCAAGGCCCTTGCCAGAAACTTCCGAATAGTTCTTGGCATTTATTACAAAATATCTCAAAAAAGATTCTCTTCTTCCGGCTATGATTCAGAGTGGACTGCACCTCTTATTAATCGAGGTGGATAACCCAAAAGGGAACTTTCTATACTTGAAGGTTGTAAAAAACCGGCAACCTACTCGCTCTCATCGTCAAAGTCTTCATCCCAGCCTTCGTCAATATCGTCTTCGTCGTATTCTTCGTCGAGCTCGTTGTCCTCTTCTGACACGATTTTACCACCGAAGTGCCCTCAAGCTTCTCAAACCGAAAGATAAACGTTTTCGTCAATCGACTAATCTCTCGAAGAGCCGATCCAAAATTGCATAAATTGAAGCCAAATTGAAATGTAGCAAATAGGACTTGACAACTACTCTTAGCTGCGACTCTGAATTTGACGTCCCTGCCATAGAGATCGTCGGAGGGAAAGTGGTGATTTTTCCGACTGACACGGTTTATGGTCTTGGTACGAATCCTAGGTCAGTGGAGGGAATAAAGAAGTGTTACGCGCTAAAGAAACGCGACACTGGAAAGAAAATGCCGGTTCTCTTCAGCGATCTCCAAACCGCGATGCTTTTCGCCAAGTTCGGCGAGAAAAGCAAATCTCTGGGCTCTGCATTCTGGCCCGGAAAACTCACGATCATCTTGCCCTCCGCTGATTCGACGCTGCCTCAAGAGCTCGTGGGGCCCGATAAGACGGTAGCAGCTAGGGTTCCCAATCATGCCTGCTGCCTCAGATTGATCGCAGCCTGCGGTGGCAGTCTGATCGGCACGAGCGCCAACATCTCCGGTGAGGAATCCTTTACCGATCCGTATGATCCGAAGCTCGCTCAGCTCTCAACATCAGCGGACTACTTCGTTTCCGGAGTCTGCGGACAACCGGCGGGGCTGTCCTCGACCATAGTTGATGCGACAAACGAAAATGCCATACGAATAATCAGGGAGGGCGCCATCCCTGCCAAGACCATTCTTTCTCATTTGGAGAACATCAGCAAGACCGATCTTTCCTCAAGCGCGACCTGAAGATCTTCCTTGGAAAGGGAAGAAGGCAGTCCGTGATACTTTTTCAGTTTGGACGCTTTTTGGCGATCGAGACGAAGCAGGTTCATGTCCTGCACCACTGATCCAAAGACAGAGAGAAACCGATCGATTACGTTTTGAACCTCGAGCACCGTCGTCACGAGACCCAGCAGCGCAACCGAATTTGCACTCTTGATTCCTGATGCCTCGACCGCTTCCGAGATTTGCCCTCTTGAGGAGAGTCTCATCAGAATCTCTATTGATCCATTTCTCACAAGCCTTTCGTTTCTCTTCCAATATTCCCTTGTCTGCAAAAGGATTGCTTCGACATGATCTATACCTGCAACAATCCCCGGGTCGCAGAGGACGACGCCCTCCGGCAGAGTTTTAGCGAAACTAGTCAGGTCAGTCTTGCCGCTCAATCTAAAAGCTGTTGCAAAACAAACAGTCGAAGGGTTCTCCGCAATCTCTCGCAACCATACTCCGGGACTCTTGGTCTTTAACGGGTTTTTCTGGGTATCCTTTCTCGTACGGGCTTCAGCTTCCAGTCTTCTTCCAGCGCATTCGAAGGGATCTGTCCATGCTATAGAGCATCTCTATGTATCGGTACGGGATGCGCGTTTTAGAAAGGATGTCTTTGTTGTTGGTGGCAGATAGTGACTTTATCGCTTCGTAGTACTCCCACGGAAAAATTATCCACGCATCCGTCTTGGTGACGTAATAATCCGGGATCATCTTGGACCACGGCTTGACGAAAATGGTTGAAATCCTTACGTCGATGGGATGCTTGGATTCGAGATAACTCTTGATCACGGTCAGGCTTTCTCCCGAATCCGCGACATCGTCGACGATGAGCACTCTTCTACCTGAAATGTTTCCCTGAATTTTCTGGGTGATCACGGGTTTCTTTTTCTTCTCTCCAATATCGGTGTAGTACTCGCACCTCGTGATCATAACATTCTGGATATCCAAGAGGTCAGACATGATTCGAGTCAACGCGAGACCTCCACGGGAAATGCCCACGATGCAGTCGAACTGCTCCTTTTCGGTTTTACGAATCTTTTCCGCGAGCTTTATCGATTTCCCAAATATTTCATCCCAGGAAGGGGCGATAAACTTCACGCGGCTACGCTTCTCCGCCATGAAACATGGGTACAAGAGCGACCTCGTCCCCTTCTGCGATCACGGTATCGAGATCCTGAAGGGCATTTGCTTCCACGCCGTTTACGAGAACTAAAGTGCTATCTCGCCTTAGCTCCAAGCTAAATGATCTCGATAGTTCCTCAAGCAACTCGCCGACCTTGATCGGGACGGTTACCTTCTCCGTCCCGACGCTTCTTCCGTTTTGTAACTTGCCCAGATTTCCGTGAATGCGGACTGTTGCAAAGGGCTTACTTTTCTCTTCGGAAGATAGCAAGGGGTTCGGAGTACCTGCGTCCTTCATACCACACTTCCCTTTTCTCTAACTCTATTCTACTTAACCTTAGAATATTTCTGAGTTCCTTAGAGCACTTGGCCTCGGACGAACCCTTTAGCAAATCTAGCGGAAAATCTGTGCCCATCGGCCTAACCGGTACAATGTGTCGCGTGGTCTTGCAGGGAAAGACCTTACCCTCGCTCGCGATCTGCAGTACGTCCTTCTTCAATAGTTTCTCGGGATAAAGCAGATAGACGAATTCGGATGTGAAGAGCTCAAATTTCGAGGACTCTGAGGTATAATCTAGACCAATCCGGTACTTTTGACAGAGATCATCGATCTTCCCAATGGCCTCATAAACCTCAAAAACGTTCCATTCCCGGGCGCTTATGTAAGAACTCCCGGCGGATAATAGAGCGATTTTACTTTTCCCTTTGTCAACTGCCTCAACCGCATCTTCGAATCGATCGCAAGCTTTCAATTGAAGCAGCGCCATAACTTCAGAAATGAACTCCTCGTTTGGCGCGATGAAATATCTCAGCCATCTTTCGAGCTCAATCGAGTCGTGGAGATAATCAAATTCTGTGCAAAGCGCGAAGTTTGCTTTCAGGGCCTCTAAAGAAGCTCGTCGATGCATGCCATCGAGGACGGTACGAGTACTGCGGTCGATTAGAATGGGATCGCGTTGCGAGGATGTTCTTTTAAGATCCGCGGTTAACGAATCTAAAATCCGGGGGATCGTGGCCTCGTGCGGTCTCAGGTCATTTAGTGGGACAATAGAAAGCTCGAATTTCAATCCGTCAGCGGAGACTACGACCATGCGCTAAGAAGGACCTCGCGACCTACCTCCGCGGGACGCGGACGGCTATTGCGCTTGTTGCGAAACCTCGGCGGGCGTGACAGCTCGATCGGAGGTGGAAGCTTCCTCAGGGGGGATTAAATCTTCCAGCTGAGTGCCCATCTCAGTTTTGGGAGGAGCTTGCTCTGAAACCATCGAGCTGATGGCTCCAGCAATCTGATTACGGAGGGCATGGTTCCGGATAATGGCAACTTTTTCAAGAGCTTTCTTGTTTGCTTCAAAATTAGTGGAAAACATAGAAGGATATTTCGCCAAAAGTTCTTCGGCGACCTTCCTCACCTTATTCAAAAGTAATCACTCGCGTCGCAACACCCAACACTCATTACCAAAATCTGTATTTTTGACTTTTAGGCAATCACACTACTTTGATTTGACCCTTAATGAGTTTTGCGTTCCTAGATATCTCATCGTATTCTCGCAAATGAACTCCTCCAAAGAATCTAGTTTCATCTCTTTGATGAGACTGATTTTGAATGCTGCGCTCGCGATCAAGAATGGAGTACTCGTAGCGTGATTCAATAAGGAAAATGGCGTCGGTGAATCTGTTTCCGATAGTATCAGATCGAGTGGCGTTTTTTCTACCAGGGTACACAATCTCTTGGAAACGAGAATAGCCGGACCATATGAAACAAAGATTCCTCGATCATTGATCGCTGCAAGCTCCGATTCAGATCCGGCAAACCAGTGAAACAGGACTTTCCCCTTCAAATCGAACGTGGGTAGTATTTGCAAAATCTTAGAGACCGAATCCCGGCTGTGTATCGTTATGGGGAGGGTAGTTTTCTCGCAGAGAGACAGCATGGAAAGGAAAAGCTGCTCTTGCTTTTCAACTGATCCGTATTTCGGATCGATTCCAATTTCTCCGATTCCCAAGGCGGCATATGCCAGGTTTCGCACTTCTTCTATCATCGGTTCGATCGCCGGTTTTCGTAGATTGGTATCGTCTGCATTTTCCCTGAAAATGCCGGGATGAATTCCGACAAATGGAATAATCCTGTCCGACCGCTTTGCCAGTTCCAAGTTTCGAGTTGAAGATAGCGAGTCTACGGAGTTTGAAATTACAACAAGATCAACATCGGAGAGAGCTAGTACGTCAGAAAAGCTCGCAAGAGAGCTATCGTCCAAATGGGCGTGGGCATCGACCAACAATAAAGAACGGGACCCGTCCCGGTCGCATTGATTTGAGCTCAATCTTATAATCCATTGCAATTACAATGGATTCGTTGAAGCCAGACTTGCATCAAATGGTAGAAGAGGAAATCTTCCAAACAGCCTTTACCGGCGGTATTCTAGGCTGTACTATCGAGTTCCGGTCCACCTTTAATTCACTCTGCCTGACGTGGTAATCGCAGGCCATGCACCGGGCGGTCACAAATCTGTCGGTGCGATAGAGTTTTACGAGCTTCCCTTGGCATCCGTCGGGCTCGGATTTGAAGTAGGATTCCAGGCCATACTTCCAGACCATGACGTCCTTGGACTTGAACATGAGTTTCCAGCACTTTGAGCAGTAGGCAGATACATCAGGCCCGCTCCTCATCAAACTAAAAGTGGGATGCAGGCATTCTTTTGGCAACTTGTATTTTCACTGAAACCGCAAGAATTTAACTGTGTCCGCTCGACTTTCAAAGTAGGAAGCGGCCCGCCTAATTTTTCAGAGAAATCCTCACACGATTACCAAAACTGACCTCTTCCTGCAGTCACGTATAGGACTCATCTAAAAACTTGCATGCGTTCTTTCAGGTTCTTGAATTTAGCATCCCGGAGAAGCATTTCTTACACCCACGGGCCACCCGAATAGTGATTAAAAATGGCAATAGCATAGAGAGCAGAGCAGATTCGGTCTCTGAAATTAGCATCCGTCGGAGGAACGGGATAGTATCAATTCCTCAAAAAGTAACATTTCGTGATCAAGACCATTTCTCGGGGCGAGCATACCTCCTTTTCATCTCATCGGTAAATTTGACGATCAGGTCATCCATAAACCGAATGAATTGCTCATCCGACGTCATCGCGTTGTTAAGATGTGTTTCGATTTCAGCCCTTATGCCCATTAGAAACTCGTCCTGTTTGAGTTCGGCAGATCTCGAATACAAATCGGTTAGTCTACTGATACCGTCCACCAGACGAAGTGCACCGTAGAGACGAGGTTCGTCCACGGTACCTCTGGCCGAGGTTAGAAGGAACAGAGAATACTCGAAAATGAATTCTTCAATGCCTTTCTTGGGATTTTCGTTCATACTTCGGAGGGCTTCCCCCTTTATTCGGGCATCTGTGCCCCAAATCTGTCGATGAAAGTCAGCCTGTCATTTTTGTTTTTCTTCAACGGAGGAAGCTCGCCCGGTACTGGATAACCCACGGATACCATGATCTCGGTTCTAGTATCCGGTGGAAGCTCGAACAACTTCGCTACTGCGATCTCGGAGTACGATTTTACAAAACAAGCCGCCAGCCCCAGCGAATACGCTACCAGCGCCACGTTCTCAGCCGCAGCTCCGGCGTCAATGTGGCAGCATTCGTCGAGATCCATTCTGGGCAGCGGCTCGTTCCCGATCCGAGTTTTAGAGCAAATAACAAAGACAAGCGGAGGGTCACCGAAAAGGCCCGGTGAAACCATTTTCAACATTTTCAGTTGAATCGGATCTTTAACCACGATTAGAAATCG
>JASHPQ010000121.1 GCA_030037995.1 Nitrososphaerales archaeon
GCCAACTACTATTGACTCTTCGAGTACTCCCAAGACACTGGTTCAGCATAAGGCTTCCCAATTTGAACGGTTACTTTTATCCACTCTTCCGTATCAAACGGCGCTCTTCTGAACTACGCCTGAGCTTTCTTGTCCGATGAAACTACGGCGTACTCGGCCCAGCTATCGGGACGCGGTAGCTTGATCGTCTGCGAATGTTCGTAAGAAAATACGCGTCCGACACTGCTAAGATTGAAGAAGAAGGATTCCTGGAATCTTCGTCGTCGCTGGAGATGAGTGTGACCTCCACAGAGTACCGGAATTTCCATCTCCACTTACCATTTTGACGAATTCCTCCTCTGGAGTAGTTGGCTAAATTTGTTCATCAAATGAACGTGGAGATCCGTGAAAGCACATCAAACTCTGTTCATCCAAGGACAATGTTATCGTATCCTTGAAATGTGTGATAAAATCCAGATCTTCATCGCTCAGCTTTGAAAGCGGCCAAGCCCTCACTTCAAAATGCGCATGGAGACCGGCTCGCCCGAAGATACCTTGTCTTCTTTCAGCAATAGTGGTCGGCGTTTCCCATCACCGTTGGCACGTTCGAGGCCCGCAGTCGTAATACTACTTCGGCAGACTGGACTCCTCTTTGGATCGCGTCTCCCAGACAGACCATCCCATCCACTGAATGCTTCCCGATGTCTGAAAGTATAGCGTCAAGCGCACCGCAATTCCCATGAATATCTGAAAAACACTGTTATTCTCAAAATTTCTCGCAAGTCCTTCATGGGAAGCTTGCAGCAGTGGCATTTTTCAATCTTCCAAAAGGAACTTAAAATTCGCTATTTCTCTTCCCAAAGGTCTTCCTCAAGTGATTTCCAGAGCTCGTTCTTCATAGTAGAGTGGATAAAAACATCCATGTAGTACGGGTCAACCTTCTTGTATTCCGCGTACGGCCCTTGATAATTTGCTCGTCGTTGTTTGTAAGTCTCAAAGCTTGCCAGACTTTCATACTCCCAAACTATGAAATGCCTACCTGTTTCGTCGCCTGCTATGTATTTGGAAAAATATCGAACGCTCTTCCATTCCGGAAAGAGTTCGCGATGTTCATTCACCCACTTGAGCCATTCTCTCATCGCCTTTTCATGGGCTTCGGACTTTCCTTCGGCTACCTGCCAGCTTTCGACTTCAAATATTGACATAGACGGATGGGCAATGAAAATTCACGCGATTTAATATTTGAGGCTGGACTAGAAATTCGTTCAGTTTATGCTACTGGATGGAGTTACATTTTCCGTCCCGGTATTGGTATCTAAAAAGGAATGAAATTCAAATAATGTCTTCGAAGGTATTCAAAATTATGTTCTCTGCCAATATTGGCGAAGAAGTTAGGGCATGCACTTTATCATCGAGTCTTTCATCTCCTCTTGTGAGCTTCTTGTCTCAGTTTGAAAGTTTCGGCATGTTAGCTGCGAAAACCAAGATCCAAACGCGAATGTGGTCTTAATCCTTAAATAATTATCATAAAACTCAAGAAAAAGATGAAGGATTCACTAAGAAGCAAGTTCCGACATGCGATCAGCAGATCGGCAACTATTGGAGTTGTAATTGTTGTCATCATTATAATTGTAATCGGCGGATATGCGGCAGTGACCCTGGCCAGTCACAGTGCTTCTGTGACAACAACGTCCAGCCCTTCTATGAGCGTCAGTTCATCGTCTACCGTTACTTCCTCACCTACAACCTCTTCCAGTATTCAAGTCTCAAGCAGTACCTTGGCTACGAGTTCGATCTTGTCCTCCACAACCCCGAGCATTTCATCCTCGACGAGTTTCACTACCAGTAGTACTAGATCAACGCCTACTACTTTTGTTTATGAGACAGATGAAACAATTGAATACCTCGACCCCACTGTGGTCTACGATGCTTACGACGGAGGGATTACGGAAAACGTCTACGAACCTCTTCTGCAATTTAACGGGTCTGGTTCGCAGCTCATCCCATGGCTAGCTCAAAATTACACCGTATCCGCGAACCAGAGTAACTATTATTTTACGCTACGGAGTGGAATCTCATTCCAAGACGGCGAACCGCTAAACTCCTCCGCGGTTTATTTCTCGTTAAATAGGATGCTTGTCTTTGACGGCAGCACTCCTGTCAGCCACGGAACCCAAGCTTCTTGGTTACTCCAGCAGGAGGAGAACACTAGTCTTAGTACGACACTTTGCTGCGCGCAGACGTATAATGCGCAATATGTTCAAGAAGTCCTCGCAGAGAATTTTGTTCAGATTACGGGCCCGCTAACATTCACGATTCACCTAGAGCAACCGAACGAAGCATTCCTGTTCATTATCGCAGAATATGTGTTCGGGAACATTATGGCTCCACAGTACGTCATGCAGCATGATCTCGCGTTGTGGAACCAATCGAACAGCGGCTACACTTTGACTTACCCTACACTTTCCGGTAATGAGGAAAACCAGATCTACCAGTATTTCGTCGATTTTACTAACACCTGCAACGCTGGTCCAACGATGCAAGGTTGCGGCGAGACCTATCTTGATACGTCCAGCGGTGGCTCGATGGCCGGGACTGGACCCTACACGATAACAAGTGTAAGCCCCTCTGGAAACGTCGTACTACAAGCCAATCCTAACTACTGGGGCGGCGCATATCAGTATCTTGGCGGGGCAAAGATCTTGCCGAAAATTCCAACAGTGGACATCAATGTCGTGCCATCGGTGACGACTAGAGAGCTGGATATCCAATCAGCCGCCTCATCTGGAAAATTAATGGCAATCGATCTCTCGGCGGCTAACCTGTACGACATTGCTTCCCGAGCTGCCTGGCTCGATAACGGCACTCTCCAATCAATAGTTCCGGGCGTCCGGGTGGTCGGACCCTACCTGACCGCCGAAACCGAGTTTGAAGCGTACTCCACAAACGTAACAAATCCGGTTACCGGGCTAAAGTACACTTTCCAGCCGTTCGCAGATCTTCGCTGGAGACTCGCGTTCGCCGATACTGTTAACTTAACCGAGATCAACATTGATGTCAACAACAGGTTGGGGGTTGTCGCTCCCAACTTGATGGACCCAGGGCTCTCGCCGGATGGCTCTTACAATGCCTCGCTTCTTCCGGCTTACAGCTATAATCCTGACAGAGCCGCGCAGTTGCTGCTGCAAGCTATGGAGAACCCTATAACGCAATTCACGCAGGTGAACGGGACAGCTGCCTCACCAGATGAATTCAACAATACCTTCGGATGCTCTTCGCTCAACGCTCAGAATGTGTGTTCAAACCCCGTCCCGCAGAGTGTCTCACTATCATTCCCGAGCGGCGATACGGTAGACGAATCCATCTTCAATCAGATTGCTTCCGTCATCAACAACATCAGCTCTACGTACAACATGGGATTGACTGTTTCGGTGGTGCCGATCCCGTCGGGCGTTCTAAGCACCGAGGGAGAGGCGGACGAGCTTTACATGTATGCAGCAAACTGGGGCGCAGATTATCCGTACGCAACTGATTATCTCAACGGCGTTCTCGCGCCGGGTGGTCAATATGCTGCTTCTGATGGGTGGAATCTTACCTCTCTTGCTCAGCTGGACGCGCAGGCAAATACCGCAAGTACTCAGGGAAACAACAGCGGAGTATTACAGGCTTCGCAGGCGATGAACGTTATCGCGAATAAGGAGGTCATGTATCTTTGGACTTTCCAGCCTGCCTTCTTCGGAGTTATGACGGCAAACATCCAAGGATTCTCATGGAACCCGTTCATTCAGCTGCTGCCGGGCTTTTACTACTACCTGTTGTCCTGAAAGGAAAAGGGAGGCCTGCCCTTCAAGCAGTTACCCCCAGTAGATGTTAGGGCAGATAGGGCCAGAGTTTGCTGAAATTCGGATCCCGATTTCTGGGATGGTACAATTCTAAGGATCTAGTAGAGTGGGGAGTTTTCTCTGAAAAATGTGGGTTCGATTTTTGCTGGTTTTCACACGACACCTTCATGCGAAGTACGTGGCCCATAATATCAGTAGTGGCAAGTAGAACTGAGCGGCTCCAGCTTCCGATCTTCACAAGCCCTTATGGCCTTTCTCCGGATGAGGCAGTGATGCTTGCAGCTACGCTAGATGAGATATCAAGAGGACGGGCGGTGCTTTGCGTAGGCGGCCACACCGATGAGATGTTGAAGTGGGTCGGCACGGAAGCCGGCGACGAGCTGACGAGGACCAGGGAAGCAGTGGAGCTTGTCAGGAGATGTCTTCGCTCCGCCAAGAGTCATCGCTTCGAGGCTTTTCACGGAAAAGAATACCACTGGGGCCCAGAGGCATTTCTACGCTTTGATCCATTCAGACAGAAAATCCCAATCTACATATCACCCCACGGCAAGAATTTTCTGGTATTGAGTGGCGAGATAGGGGACGGATCCTACCCGATGATAACTCCCCCTGAAGCTGCGCCCCGGATTGTAGGTTCAATCATGGAGGGCGTAAACAATGCCAAGAGACAAAAGAAGGATATCGATATTGTTGGTTTCGCTTGGATTTCGATCTCAAAAGAACATCCCAAGAAGGCGGCCGAGTTGCTAAAAAATCCGATCGCTTATTTTGGACCTTATCTCGATGAGACCGACCTCAATACGGTGGGGCTATCCCTGCGCGATTTTGAAGAGATAAAGAAGCAGACTCTGCGGGGAAGACTGGACCTAGCAAGCCAACTTGTAACCGATGATATGTTACGACTAGGAATCACGGGCACGATTTCCGAGTGCATCGAGAGAATCGCAGGCCTTGAGAAAGCTGGGCTAACGCAAGTGTCACTCGGTGGGCCTCTGGGACCAAATGTCCAGGATGCCCTAAAAATCATTGGAGCTGAGATACTAACAGTTTTTAGATAGGAGGAGACCACCCTGCCAGAAAACTTCACCGGCCTGAAGGTATAGCGTGTCAAGTGGTCGATACTGAGCCTTTCTCCAAGACCACATTTTCAAACAGGAATTACTTCTCGGGACGCGAGCTTTTGCCTAA
Source organism: Nitrososphaerales archaeon (assembly GCA_030037995.1). Classification (GTDB taxonomy): domain Archaea; phylum Thermoproteota; class Nitrososphaeria; order Nitrososphaerales; family CADDZS01; genus DATLTL01. The sequence continues at coordinate 5,010 of JASHPQ010000121.1, forward strand.
TCTCTTCAGTATTTTTAATGAGTTCTGTTGTGTACTAATTTGACACGAACTGGACTTCTCATACTTTGAAATGTTCGGCTGCCCTGATCAACAGAAAAGTACAATAACACCGGCCCTTGTCTCAGGTTCTCGAGTTTTATGGCAGTAGACATCAAGGTCAAAAATACGCCCAGCTATAGGGTCGCGTCGCTTGAAAGAAAAGGTAGCGAAGGAACGGAACCGCTCCGCCGCGAATTCCAAGTGCTGGAAAAGTGGGCAAAGAAATCCAAGGTAAAGACGGGGAGGTACTTCTGCCACTTTTACGAGTCTGGCAGGACTCCAGCGATGTACCGGTTTGAAGCGTGCCTTGAGATCAAAGGGAAAACACCAAAACCCGAGGGAAAAATCAAGATCAAAGAATTGCCTAAATTGACGGTGGCGAGTGTAAAGTTCAATCCGGAAAAGGTTTCTCCGCGTCTAGTCTATAATGGCGTGTACGGATGGCTAAAAGAAAACGATGAGGGATACACTCAAGGCGGTCCGTTCTCGCGAGAAGTGTATCTTGGAAATCCATGGACGAACTCTTGGGTATGGACTCGCGCCGAAATCCAGGTTCCTGCGAAGAAAAAGAAAGGAAGAGCTCGATAGAAGTCTGCAAAAAAGCTTCAAAAGATCGTTCTTAGCTAAGAAAGCTAACTACTCAAATTTAA